>NZ_LZKC01000281.1:0-4186 GCF_001672685.1 Mycobacterium sp. E2462 | reverse complement strand
GATCGGAACACCGACGCGCAGCGCGATGGCCACCGAGTCCGAGGGGCGCGCCGAGACGGTGATGTTGCGGTCGAAGATCAGGTCGGCGTAGAAGGTGCCCTCCTGCAGATCGACAATCCGCACCTCTTTGAGCGAATGTCCAAGCGCAGCAATGACATCCCTGATCAGATCGTGGGTGAGCGGGCGGGGCGGCTCGACGCCCTGCTGCTCCAGCGCGATGGCCGCGGCCTCGGACTGGCCGATCCAGATCGGCAGGTAACGGTCACCGGTGGTCTCCCGCAACAACAGCACGGGCTGGTTCTGCGGCTGCTCCACGCGAATGCCGACAACACGAACTTCACCCATTTGTGTCTGCCCTCCGCATTGACGGTGCCGTGTCGGATCCGGTTAACGAAAGCGACGGCGGTGTCGAAGAAATCGCCATGCTGCCGTAACCAAGCTGTCGACCGAAAGTCTAGTCCTCAGCGATGCAGAACGTCGCGAACGGCGGATTTGATCAGCGAAGTGTGCAGGGTGATCGCGAGGGCCGCGACCTCGCGAGCAAGGTCGTCGGCCCGGTCCCGCGCGCCGGCCTTATCGGCCTTCACCAACGGCCCGGCGATCTGGGCGATGAGGTCGGACTGCCGGTCGGCCGCCGAGCGAAACGCGCGCAGATGGCGCGGTTCGACGCCGTAGTCCGACAGCGCCCGCGCGCACTGCAGGATGACCACCGCGTGCTCGTCGAAGAAACCGCCGGGGCCGGTGGTGATCACCCCGGCCTTGAGCAGCGCCGTCAGCAGCTCCCCGTCGACCCCTGAACGTTCCAGCAGGTCTTCGCGACTGAGCCGCACGCGGGGCGGGGCCACCGCCGCGGCGTCCGAGCCGTCCCCGGCGGGGACCGACACCAGGCGCGGCGCGGAGTACGGCGAGGGCGAACCGACGGAGGGCAGCTCCCCGTCGGGCTGGGCGTCGAGCTGGGCCCGGATGACCTTGAGCGGCAGGTAGTGATCGCGTTGGGCGGTGAGGATGAACCGCAACCGCGCGCAGTCGTATGCGGTGAACCTTCGATAGCCCGACGCGGCGCGCTGCGGCGTCACCAACCCCTCGGCCTCCAGGAAGCGAATCTTGGAGATGGTGACATCGGGGAAGTCCGGCCTCAGCAGTTCCAGGACCGCCCCAATCGACATCCCGGCAAGCGCCGAGCTATCGGGTGCGCTCACTAGCCTGAAGATCCTCCGTCCTCACCCTGCTTGGGCCCGGTCAGAAACACCAAGCGGAACTTGCCGATCTGCACTTCGTCGCCGTTGGCCAGCACCGCGGAATCCACGGGCTCCCGGTTGACGTAGGTGCCGTTCAGACTACCAACGTCGACGACGCTGAATTCGTTGTTTTCCAGCCTGAATTCGGCGTGCCGGCGGCTGACCGTCACGTCGTCGAGGAAGATGTCGCTGTCGGGGTGCCGACCGGCGGACGTGGTGGGCTGGTCGAGCAGGAAGCGCGATCCGGCGTTCGGACCGCGCTTGACGACCAGCAGCGCCGAGCCCGCCGGAAGTCCCTCGACTCCGGAGACGGCGCTCTCGGCGCCGCTCTGGGCGGGAGCGTCCAGTTCGTTCAGGAAGTCGGCACGGAAGACGGACGTCGTCTCCACCGTGACTTCGTCAGAATCCTGGTCGTTGTCCATGTCCGTCACGCGCTGCTCCTCACTGGCCGCTGTGGCGTTGTCTGACCGGGCCGCTCGGGGCCGGCTTCCCATTCGGTTCGTTCGCCCGGTATGCCGATCAGGGGGTCCTCGTGCTTTCGAATGCCGATCTGTCGACGGTACCGCGCACCGTTCGACGATGCGCCCACCACCCGACGATCCGAAGTCCGATTCCCCCCGTTGGCCGGCTGCACCGCTGGGTTCGCTGTGCGGGCTGGCAGGGACATTAGCACCGTCACTCGGTCAGTGTGCCGCGGTAGGCCTCGGCATCCAGCAGCGACGAAATGGTCGACTCCAATTCCGCGGCATCCGGCACCTGCACTTCGAGCAGCCAGCCCGCGCCGTAGGGATCGGAGTTGACCAGCTGCGGGCTGCCCTCCAGGTCGCCGTTGACCGCCGATACGGTGCCCGACACCGGGGCGTAGAGGTCCGAGACCGACTTCGTCGACTCGACCTCACCGAACGATTCCCCCGCGGTCAGCTCGGTACCCACGTCGGGCAGCTGCACGTAGACCACGTCGCCCAGCGCCGACTGCGCGAAGTCGGTGATGCCCACCCGCGCCGTGTCATCCGCGCTGCGGCGGACCCACTCGTGCTCAACGGTGTAGTGCAGATCCGGCGGGATTTCGCTCACGGGTGATCCTGTTCTGTTCTTCCGATGGTGCTCACTTGACCGGCTGAGCGTATTGGTGCGGTTTTGGTTGCCGCAAGGTGGTGATGTCCACCCGGTCGGCCTGCTGGACCGACATCCGCGCACCGACGCGCTTGACGCTGTCCTCCGCGCCGCCCGGGATGTTCATCGCCGCGGCCAGGGTGGGCGGATCACCAATCGCCAGAATGGAATACGGCGGCGATAGCGTCCTGGTGTCGATGATCAGCGACCCGGGCGCGCCCACCACCCAGGTGTCGACGCCGACTCGCACGGACTGGTGCGCGTCGTTGACCTCGATCGCCTCGGCGCCGGCGGCGCGCAGCTCGTTGATCACGTCGAGCATCGTCTCGGGTGAAACGCCCGGCCCCGGGTCGTCGATCGCGACGGTGACGCCCGGGCCGGTCGCCCCCACCGCGCCGACCAGGATGGACAGCGCCGCCAGCCGCGCCCGCGCGGCCGCCACGGCCGCCTGATCGTTGTTGCCGGAGGCCTGCAACGCGTTGAGCGTGTTCTGCAGCTCGTCCACTTCGGTGTTCAGGGTGCCCTCACGCTGGCGCAGGGAGTCCAGCAACACCAATAGGTCTGCGGGACGGGCGGTTTCCAGCGAGTCGCCGGATTCGGTCTGCCGCACCTGCGTGACGATGGCGATGCCGAGCAGCAGGCACAGCAGCACCGCAAGCGCCCCGAAGCCCAGGCGGGAGCGGCCGCCGCGCAGCGCGCCCGAAAAGCCCGTCCGGCGTAGCGGCCCGATCTGCGGGCGTGGACTCTTCGCGGGCAGCTCGTGGCGGCCGTGTCGGGTTGCGCCGTCCACGGATTCGGCGCCCTCGGCGGTGTCGCCGGCGTCGGGGTCCGACGGGTCGCGGCTCACGTCGCGCTCACCTCCTCGTCGCTTCGCGGCGCATCGCGGGTCACGCCCCGAACAACCGGCGCCGCAGTGCGGCGGCGTTGCCGAAGATCCGGATGCCCAACACGACGATGATGGCCGTCGAAAGCTGCGTGCCCACGCCCAGTTGGTCACCGACGTAGACGATCAGCGCCGCGACGAAAACGTTGAACACGAACGAGATCACGAAGACCTTGGGGTCGAAGATGCGCTCCAGGTAGGCCCGCAATCCCCCGAACACCGCGTCCAGCGCCGCGACCACGGCGATCGGCAGATACGGCTGGACGACCTCGGGCACCGCGGGATGAAAGACCATACCGAGCACGATGCCGATCGCCAGCGCCGCGACGCCGATCATGCCCGCCGCCCCGCCCGCGGATCCCCGGCCGCGCCTGCACGGCGCATCCTCACCTCCGTTGTCCAACCGCTCACGATGGCCCAATCTCCCTGGCGAACTTGACATCTCGCACCGAACCGGCGGGCAGCGTCAGGCCGTCGGCGGTGTCCACCGTGACCACCACGCCGTAGGAGATCTGCAGCAGCCGCAGCCGCTGCAGGCCGGGGCTCTGGTCGAAGACGTCGCGCATCGCGCGTGGCGGGCCGACCGCCAGGATGGCGTACGGGCTGCCGGTCGGGTTGTTGTCCACCAGGATCGCTCCCCCGGCCTGCCGGATGGTCACGTTCGGTCCCACCCGCACGCCGCCGACCGAGATGGCTTCGGCGCCGCTGGCCCACAGCGAGTTGACGACCAGCTGCAGGTCGCGGTCGAGGATGATCTGGCGGCTGCCGCCGACGCGCTGCTTGGAGACGTCGGACAGGTTCGGGCCGGCGCCGGGGTCGGTGACGGTCACCTTGAGCCCGGGCCCGATGACCGCGGTGCTGGCCGCCGCGAGGCCCAGCGCGTCGAGGCGGGCCAGCAGCCGTTGCCCCTCGGCGTTGTCGGCCAGCGCGTGCCGCTGCACGTCGTCGACCC
>NZ_LZKC01000280.1:0-947 GCF_001672685.1 Mycobacterium sp. E2462 | reverse complement strand
AGTACGACGACCGTTGCGGCCCGATCATCGCGGACTGGTTGGGCGAGCGCGGGTTTGCCGCGGTGCAGCCGGAGGTGGTCGCCGACGGCGCCCCGGTCGGCGACGCCCTGCGCCAGGCGATCGACGGCGACGTCGACGTCGTCATCACCTCCGGCGGCACCGGCATCTCGCCGACCGACAGCACGCCCGATCAGACCGTGGCGGTGCTGGACTACATGATCCCCGGCCTCGCCGACGCCATCCGCCGGTCGGGTGAGCGGCAGGTGCCGACGTCGGTGTTGTCGCGGGGCGTGTGCGGGGTGGCCGGTCGCACGCTCGTCGTCAACCTGCCCGGGTCGCCCGGTGGCGTGCGCGACGGCCTGCTGGTCCTTGCCGACGTCCTCGAGCACGCCCTGGACCAGATCGCCGGCAAAGACCATCGGCAATGACGCTCGTCGTGCGCGCGGCAATGACGGATCACCCGATCTTCCTGGCCGAGCACGAGGAGCTCGTCGGCCACCAGTCGGCCGGTGCCGTCGTCGGATTCGTCGGCATGATCCGCGACCACGACGGCGGCCGTCGGGTGGTCCGGCTAGAGTACTCCGCGCATCCGTCGGCCTTCCAGGTCATCGGAGAGGTGGTGGCCGACGTCGCGCGGCGCTCTAGCGGCGTGCGCGCGATCGCGGCCAGCCATCGCGTCGGCGCCTGCCGCTCACCCGACCGGCGGATGGCGTCGGCGAGGCCGGGGATCATGTAGTCCAGCACCGCCACGGTCTGATCGGGCGTGCTGTCGGTCGGCGAGATGCCGGTGCCGCCGGAGGTGATGACGACGTCGACGTCGCCGTCGATCGCCTGGCGCAGGGCGTCGCCGACCGGGGCGCCGTCGGCGACCACCTCCGGCTGCACCGCGGCAAACCCGCGCTCGCCCAACCAGTCCGCGATGATCGGGCCGCAACGGTCGTCGTACT
>NZ_LZKC01000279.1:0-1329 GCF_001672685.1 Mycobacterium sp. E2462 | reverse complement strand
GAGATCCAGCGCAACATCATCGCCCGCCGGCTCCTCGATCTCGGCAAGGAGTGAACCGTGAGCACCACCGACCCCGACGAGCTGCGGATGCTGGGCGACTCGCTGCGCACCGCGATGCTGTCGTGCGCCGGATCCGGCCAGAAGCTCGACGCGGCGCTGAGCGACCTCGGCTGGCGCGAGATGCTCGACGAAATACCGGATCTGGCAATCCCTCTGGTGTTCCGCCTGCTGGGCGAGACCGGCGCGCACGCGCCGGTGCTCAACGACGTCGTGCTGCGCGCGATGGGCTTCGACGCCGGCGGCACCGTGGCACTGCCGTTCACCGCGGGGTGGGTCGTCTGGGAGCGCACCGACGGCCCCACCTCGGCCGTGGACGGCGACCTGCCCATCCACCCCGCGGCGCGCGGCGAGGCGCCGGCCCCCGCCGCGCTGGCGGCCGGGCGCCGCGCGCTGGGCTGGTGGCTGGTGGGCAGCAGTCGGGCGATGCTGGCGCTGGCGCGTCAGCACGCCGTCGACCGGGTGCAGTTCGGGCGGCGGATCAGCTCGTTCCAGGCGATTCGCCACCGCCTCGCCGAGACCCTGGTGGCGCTCGAGGGTGCCGAGGCGACGCTGCAGGCCGCCGACGGGGCCGATGCCCTGGCGTCCGCGCTGGCCAAGGCGGCGGCCGGGCAGGCCGCGCTGACCGCCGCCCGGCATTGCCAACAGGTCCTGGGGGGCGTCGGCTTCACCGCCGAGCACCAGCTGCACCGGCACATCAAGCGGTCACTCATCCTCGACGGCCTGCTCGGAAGCGCGCGGGGCCTGACCCGCGAGGCGGGAAAGGCCCTGCTGGCGAACGGATCGGCGCCGCGGCTCATCCAGCTGTGACGCGGACCCGGCCGGGTGGCCGGTGGGCGCGTCGGGCCGGCGCTTGTTCCGGGATGCGGCGCGGGGCAGACTGGGCGCGATGACTCAGCCCGGCGCCCCTCGCAACCAGTTCGGCGTCGCTTCGTTGCTCCTCGGCGCGGTGGGGCTGGTGACCTGCTGGCTGCTCATCGGGGTGCCGCTGGGTATCGCGGCGGTGGTGACCGGTGACATCGCCCGTCGACGGGTTCAGCGCGGCGAGGCCACCAACCCCGGAATCGCGTTGACGGGCATGGTGTTAGGGGGCATCGCGATCGCGGCCGGATTGGTCGCCATCGGGTATTACTCCTGGCTGGACGCCCAGGACCCGGACCGCCTGCAGCGCTGCTTGGACAACCCGGCCACCACCAACTGCTGAGGTCCGACCCGGGGTCAATGCCGCGGCAGCCCCAGCACGCGTTCGGCGATGATGTTGCGCTGGATCTC
>NZ_LZKC01000278.1:0-17549 GCF_001672685.1 Mycobacterium sp. E2462 | reverse complement strand
GGCCGATCCGTCTCGTGGCCGCGCAGGTGCGCGATCCCGGACAGCCGCGACACCGACCCGGGGGTGGCCAGCGCGGCCAGCGCCGCGACCGACGGGGTGAGTTCACCGACGGCCCGCAGGTCGACGTCGAAACCGGCGTACTCGCGGGTGCCGCGCACTTCCACTGACGAGTCATCCTGTGTGACAGTCGCTTTCAGGTCACGCAGCACCGCCAGGATGTGGTCGGCGGGTTGCACGCTGGCGGCCGGCCAACCCGTGACGCGCACGGTCCCGCCGGTCACCGCCGCGGCCGCCAGGAACGGCACGGCGTTGGTCAGGTCCGGTTCGACCTCCCAGTGCCGCGCTGGCCACCCCCGGGTCGGTGTCGCGGCTGTCCGGGATCGCGCACCTGCGCGGCCACGAGACGGATCGGCTCGCCGCGCTCAGCAAGGAGATCAACCGGCTCGGCGGCGACTGCCGCGAGACCTCCGACGGCCTGGTGATCACCGCCACCCCGCTGCGGGCGGGGACCTGGCGCGCCTACGCCGACCACCGGATGGCGATGGCCGGTGCGATCGTCGGGTTGCGGGTGCCCGGTGTCGAGGTGGACGACATCGGCGCCACCGGCAAGACGCTGCCCGAGTTTCCGCAGCTGTGGGCCCGCATGCTCGGGGAGCCCGGCATGTGAGACCCGGCGACTACGACGAATCCGACGTCAAGATCCGCTCCGGGCGGGGCTCGCGGCCGCGCACCAAGACCCGGCCCGGGCACGCCGACGCCCGGTCGGCCATGGTGGTCAGCGTCGATCGGGGCCGCTGGGGGTGCGTGCTGGACGGTGACCCCGCGCACCGCGTCACCGCCATGCGGGCGCGCGAACTCGGGCGCACGCCCATCGTCGTCGGCGACGACGTGGACGTCGTCGGTGACCTGTCCGGGCGCACCGACACCCTGGCCCGCATCGTGCGGCGCGGCGAGCGCCGCACGGTTCTGCGGCGCACGGCCGACGACACCGATCCGACGGAACGCGTGGTGGTCGCCAACGCCGACCAACTGCTGATCGTGGTGGCGCTGGCCGACCCGCCGCCCCGCACGGGCCTGGTCGACCGGGCGCTGATCGCCGCCTACGCGGGCGGGCTGACGCCGATCCTGTGCCTGACCAAGACCGACCTCGCGCCGCCCGGGCCGTTCGCCGAGCAGTTCGTCGACCTCGACCTGACGGTCGTCACCGCGGGCCGTGACGACCCGCTGCTGGCGGTGGCCGACCTGCTGGAGGGAAACATCACCGTGCTGCTCGGCCACTCCGGCGTCGGCAAGTCGACGCTGGTCAACCGCCTGGTCCCGGACGCGGAGCGGGCCGTCGGCGCGGTGACCGACATCGGCAGGGGCCGGCACACCTCCACCCAATCGGTGGCGCTTCCGCTGGCCACCTCGGGCTGGGTGATCGACACCCCGGGGATCCGCTCGTTCGGGCTGGCGCACATCGCGCCCGACGACGTGCTGATGGCGTTCTCCGATCTGGCCGAGACCATCGAGAACTGCCCGCGCGGCTGTGGGCACATGGGACCGCCGGCCGACCCCGAGTGCGCGCTGGACGGGCTGACCGGGCCGGCCGCGCGCCGCGTCGCCGCGGCCAGGAGGCTGCTGGGGGCGCTTAGGGAGCCTTAGCCGCCAGTCGCACACCCAGCTCGTCGGGCGGCACTAAATGTCCTTCGGCGCAGCGGATTTCGACGGTCGCCTCGGCCCCGCAGCCCACATGCGTCAGCCTCAGTCGGTTGCGTCCGGGCAGGTGGCGCCTTCCCCACTCGAACAGCGACCACACCACCGGCATGAACTCCACGCCCGCCTCGGTGAGGACGTATTCGTCGCGGCTGCGCTGGCCGGGCTCCTGGTACGGCTGGCGCCGCAACAACCCCAGGTCGACCAGTTCGGACAGCCGCGCCGACGTGGCGGCCTTGGTGATGCCGACCCGCCGGGCGAAGTCGTCGAAACGCGTGGTGCCGTAGTAGGCCTCGCGCATGATCAGCATCGCTGATTTCGTGCCGACCACCGCCATCGTCTTCTCGATCGCGCACTCACCGACCGCCGACCAGGCGTCACGGTCGGCGAGCGGCCCCTGCAGCAGTGTCATGTAAATCACCTCCCGGGCTGGGTTGCAATCAGCATACCGAGATGTTTACCTGGGTACAGCTTTATATACCTAGATGGTGGACTCAAGGAGGAGCCATGAATCAGGGCCGTGACGCCGTTATCGTCGGAGCCGTTCGTACCCCCATCGGCAAGGGCAAGGCCAGTGGCGCGCTGCACGACGTGCTGCCCGTCGACCTGCTGGCCCACAGCCTGCGCGAGCTGGTGACCCGCACCGGGGTGGACCCCGCGCAGATCGACGACGTCATCGCCGGCGCCGTCACCCAGGTCGGCGACCAGGCGGTGAACATCGCCCGCAACGCCCTGTTGGGCGCGGGCTTCCCGGAGTCCGTCCCCGGGGTCACGATCGACCGCCAGTGCGGCAGCAGCCAGCAGGCCATCAGCTTCGCCGCCCAGGGCGTCATCGCCGGCGCCTACGACCTGGTGATCGCCGGGGGCGTGGAGTCCATGGGCCGCGTGCCGATGGGCACCCAGGTGTTGCCCGGCAGCGATCCCTTCGGCGCGGGCATGGCCGCGCGTTACCCCGAAGGCCTGGTGCCGCAGGGCATCAGCGCCGAACTGATCGCGGCCAAGTGGGGCCTGTCGCGCGCCGAGCTCGACGAGTTCTCCGCCGGCAGCCACGATAAGGCCGCCCGCGCCACCAAGGAGGGGCTGTTCGACAACGAGCTGGCGCCGATCGCCGGCCTGTCGACCGACGAGATCATCCGTCCCGGCACCACCGTCGAGACGCTCGCCAAGCTGCAACCCGCGTTCTATAGCGACAAGATGAAAGAGCGCTTCCCTCAGATCAATTGGGAGATCACCCCGGGTAACTCCTCACCGCTGTCGGACGGTAGCGCCGCGGTGCTGATCACCAGCAGCGAGGGCGCCACAAAACTGGGCCTGCGCCCCCTGGCGCGCATCCACACCACCACGGTGGTGGGCGATGACCCGCTCTACATGCTGACCGGCATCATCCCGGCCACCGAGAAGGTGCTGCGTCGCGCGGGCCTGACGCTGGCCGACATCGACCTGTTCGAGGTCAACGAGGCCTTCGCGCCCGTGGTGCTGGCCTGGGCCAAGGACACCGGAGCCGACCTGGCCAAGACCAACGTCAACGGCGGGGCGATCGCCATCGGGCACCCGCTGGGCGCCAGCGGCGCCCGCATCATGACCACGCTGGTCAACGCTTTGGAGCAGCGCGGCGGTCGGTACGCCTTGCAGACGATGTGCGAAGGCGGCGGCATGGCCAACGCCACCATCATCGAACGCCTGGGCTGAGCGCGGCCATGACCAAGGTCCTGGTGACCACCGCCAACGGCGACACCGGCCGTCCGATGGTCGAGTGCCTGCTCGACCGCGGACTGCCGGTCAGGGCGATGGTCCGGCGGGATGACGACCGCGCGCAACGTCTGCGCGATGCCGGTGCCGAGGTGGTGTGCGGAGACCAGCTCGATCTGGGCGATGTTCGCGCGGCACTGGCCGGCGTGCGGCGGGCCTACTTCAATTTCCCGGTCGGTGACGGACTGGTGGAAGCGGCGGTGATGTTCGCCCAGGCGGCCAGGGAGCAGAGCCTCGAGCTGATCGTGAACATGAGCCACATTCAGTCGCGGCCCCGGGCGCGGAGTAAGGCAACCCAGAACCACTGGCTCTCCGAGCAGGTGTTCGACTGGTCGGGCATTCCGACGACCAACCTGCGGGTCACGTTCTTCATGGAATGGCTGACCTACATCGCGGGGGCGATCCGCGGCGGCCGCTATGTGATGCCCTTTGACGCCGAGAGTCGCTTCGCCCCCATCGCCGCACGGGATATCGCGTTGACCGCCGCGACCATCTTGAGCGATCCGCGCGGACACGGCGGTCGCACGTACACCCTGACCGGGCCGGTCGAGTACAGCCACCAGGAACTGGCCGCCGAGGTCGGCCGCGTCCTCGGTCGGGAGCTCCCGTTCGAAAAGGTCGGCGCGGCAACGTTTCTGGAGCTGCTCGGGATCCCCGACGACACCGCCAAGCGCAGGCACTTCGAAGCGGTCGCGGTCGACCAACGGGAAGGGCGCTTGGCCGGCGTCAGCGATACCGCGCGCACCATCGTCGGCCGCCCGCTCAGCACGGTCGCGGACTTTGTCAACGACCACCGCTCGATGTTCGAAGAGCACCACGACAGAGAGGCCGAACATGTCTGAGCGCACAGAGATTCGCTTCGACGGCGTGCGGGTGCGGTACGACAGCGCCAAGAGTTACGACCAACTGGTCAGCGCGCTGCTGGACGAGATCGGTCACCGGCCGGTGCCGATCAACGAGTTCGCCCGCACGCGCGACAGCTGGGAGTCGTTCGAGCAGGAGGTCGAACCCCACGTCAGCCCCAGCGGGTTCATGCTGTTCGGCACGTTCGACCACGGCGCGTGGATCACCAAGGCGGGCATCGACCGCAAGGTGTTGCGCGTGGTCCTGGGCAACCCGCTGATCGCCATCACGATGCTGCGCCACGACGTCAAGGCCGGCTTGTTCGCGCCCGTCGAGGTGGTGATCGTGGACGAAGGCGAAGGAAGCAGCCTCACTTACGTCAAGCCGTCGTCGCTGATGGTCGTCGAACCCAACGCCGACTTGCGCAGCGCCGCAGAGGCTTTGGACGCCAAGCTGGCCGCGCTGGCCGAGCAGGTGACGGGCTAGCGCACGGCGAGGTGCAGCCGTTCGAGGCGGCGAACCAGGACGCTGGGCAGCCACGGGCCGACGTCGGCCGCCAAGATCCAGGTCGTCTGCTCGAGCAGCATGCGAAAGACGATGCGGGCTTCCAGGCGCGCCAGGGCGGCTCCGACGCAGAAGTGGGCGCCCTTGCCGAACGTGACGTGCCCCTTCGCGCCGCGACGATCGAGCCGAAACTCGTTGGCGCAGTCGAAGTGTCGGGGGTCCCGGTTGGCCGCTCCCCACAGCAACAACAGGCGCGCATCGGCGGGCAGCTCGACGCCGGCCAACGTCGTGTCGCGCACCACGTGCCGGTAATGGCCCCGAAACGGCGACTCGTAGCGCAAGGTCTCCTCGATGAAGGCGTCCAGCGCTTCCGGGTTGGCGCGCAGCTGCTCCTGCAGGCTCGGGCGGTCTGCCAGGAGCCAGGCGGCGCTGCCGAGTAACGACGCGGTCGACTCCCCCGCCGCGCTGAACAGCGTGAGCATGATCGCAAGCGCGGGAAGCTGGTCCAGCTCGCCGGAGCGGTTGCGCGCGGCGAGGTCGCCGATCAGGCCTCGCCCGGCATCGTCGGCGTTGGCGAAGTGCTCCAGGACGTATCCGGACAGCTCCAGCGCGGCCATACCGGCGGCCTCGAGTTGGGGCGGGCTGACGATGCCGTCGAGCAGCGTGGTGGTCGCATACCCGAGCCGGATCAGCCTGTCGACGTCGCCGTCGGGCAGCCCGAGCAGGCGGGCGACCACCATCATCGGCAGCCGATTGGCGACGGCGCTCATCCACTCGATCCGCCCGTCGACCAACGCCTCGGACCAGAGCCGCCGGGCGGTGGCTTCGGCGAACTCCTCGATGACGCGCACCCGGCGCGCCGACAGGTGGGGCAGCAACAACTTGCGGTGCACCGCGTGCAGGGGATCGTCGGCGGTCGCCAGCGCGTTCATCGGGCCGCCGAGCGAACCCATCTCGTACGGGGTGACGGTCCCGTCGTCGTGATACACCATCGTCGCGGTGAGGTTCGACGAGAAGTCCTCGACGCGGTTTACGGCGTCGAGGACGGCATCCCACCCGCAGACCGCGTAGAAACCGGAGTCGCCGATGCGGTTGACCCCCGCCGCGCTGCGCATCCGGTCGTACAACGGGTAGGGGTCCTGGATCACGGCGCTTCCGAAGAATGCGCACGGATCCACCACGGCGGTCATGAGCCAAGGCTGAGCGGTGCCCGTGAGCTGCGTCAACGGGTCGCGGGGAACCTGCGGAGCCGCGTTGGACGTGCGGGGCGTGGGTTCTCTCAGGCCACCGCGCCGACCAGCACCGCCGATGAGAGAAGCGGCGGATTTTTTCGCACGATGATAAAACGAGTTGGTGGTTTCGCTGCGGGGACGCCGCTGATGGGCGACGATTGGCTAGTCGGGCGCGACCGCCACAGCGCGGGCGTCGAGCGGATCTACGCCGCGGCCGCCGACCTCATGGTCCGGCGGGGCTACGAGGCGTTGCGCATCGAGGACCTGGCCGCCGCCGTCCACTGTTCACCGGCGACGATCTACCGCCATGCCGGCGGCAAGGCGCAGATCCGGGACGCGGTGATGGGCCGGCAAGCGGAGCGCATCCTCGATTCGGTACGTGCGGCGATCTCCGGGCTGACCGGTACCGACCGCGTCGTCACCGCCACCACCGTCGCGCTGCGGCGCCTGCGGGCGGACCCCCTCGCGCAACTCATGCGCACGAGAACCGCGGCGCGCAGCAACGAGTGGCTGACCGACTCACCCGTCGTCGCCCGCTTCGCCACCGAGATGGTCGGCCTCAGCGAGCCCGACCCCCTGGCGGCGCAATGGCTGATCCGGGTGTTCCTGGCGCTGTGGTGTTGGCCCCTGGGCGACGCCGATGCCGAGGAGGCCATGGTGCGCCGGTTCCTCGGGCCGCCCTACGCCATCGACCGGTGATGCCGGCGCTTCGGAGATGACCGCGGGCCGCGGCGCCCGCCGGCCGGCCTGACGACGTCAGGCACCGATGCGCAGCGCGCCGGGCGCGGTGTCGGGCACCGCGGGGTGGGCTGGCAGCACCGGCCGGACCCGCACGTAGCCCGAGCCCAGCGGCGGGCGCGGGTCCGGCTCACCCTTGTTCGGCCACAGCGAGGTGGCCCGTTCGGCTAGCGCGGTGATGGTCAGCGACGGGTTGACGCCCAGGTTCGCGGTGATCGTCGAGCCGTCGATGACGTGCAGCCCCGGATACCCGTGCATGCGGTGGTAGGGATCCACGACGCCGTCGGCGGCCGTCTCACCGATCACGCAGCCCCCGATGAAGTGCCCCGTCATCGGGATGTCCGCCAGATCCGCCCAGGCGCCGCCGGCGATGCCGTCGAGGTGCTCGGCCGCGCGGCGGGCGACCTCGTGGCCGACCGGGATCCACGTCGGGTTCGGCTCCCCCACGCCCTGCCGCGTCACCATGCGCCGCCCGAACAGCCAGCGCCGGGTGCAGGTGGTCAGCGAATTGTCGTGGGTCTGCATCACCAGCAGGGGGATCGTCTGCTCCGACCAGTTTCGCGGGTTCAGCAGGCGGCGCAGGTCTTGGCGTTGGCGCGCAAGCTCTTTCAATCCCGTCCGCCAGCGCCGGCCGCCCTCGTGCAGGTTCGCCGAACCGTCGACCAGCACGGTGCCCAGCAACCCCATCAGGTTGGAGTCGTGCCCGTAGCGGCACGGCTCCACGTGGGTGTGCTCGTCCGGATGGATCGATGAGGTGATCGCGACGCCCTCCGAGTAGTCCACGTCGTCGCCGCGTGCCCGCACCGCCAGGATCGCCTCGGAGTTGGTGCGCGACAACTCGCCCAGGCGCGGCGAGACGTTCGGCAGGCTGCCGCGGTCGCGCAGCCGGTGCAGCAACCGTTGGGTCCCCAGCGCGGCGGCCGAGAACACGACCTGCTCGGCGGTGAACGTGCGGCGGCCCCGGCGCAGCTTGCCCCCGGTGCGACGCGTCGCGACGTCGTACCCGCCACCCTGGCGGGGCCGCACGTCGACCACCGTCGTCAGCGGATGTACGCTCGCGCCGAGCTTTTCGGCCAGGTACAGGTAGTTCTTGACCAACGTGTTCTTGGCGTTGTGCCGACACCCCGTCATGCATTCCCCGCAGTGCCGGCACGCGTTGCGATCCGGCCCGGCCCCGCCGAAGTAGGGGTCGCCGACCGGGGCGCCCGGGGCGGCCAGCTCACCATCGGCGCCGGTGAAGCACACCCCGACCCGGGTGGCGTGGAAGGTGTCCGCGACGCCGAGATCGGTGGCCACCTGCAGCATCACCTTGTCCGACGGCGTCGTTCGCGGGTAGGTCTCGACGCCGAGCATCCGGGAGGCCTGGTTGTAACAGGGCGCCAGCTCGTCCTTCCAGTCCGTGATCGTGCTCCAGCGCGGGTCGGCGTAGAACGGGTCGCCGGGCTCGTAGAGGGTGTTCGCGTAGACCAGCGAGCCCCCGCCCACGCCCGCGCCGCTGAGCACGACGGCGTCGGACAGGACGTCGATGCGCTGGATGCCGTAACAGCCGACGGCGGGCCGGAAAAGGTAATCCCTGATGTGCCAACTGTTTTTAGCCAGGTCCTGGTCGCGGAACCGGCGGCCCGCCTCCAGCACGCCGACGCGGTACCCCTTTTCGCTCAGGCGCAGCGCCGTGACGCTTCCCCCGAAGCCGGACCCGATCACCAGCACGTCGTAGTCGAACGTCACGCGTTGACCCCCTCGGCGACTCGCCGCGGCCGTACCTCGACGTAATCCGCGAGATTCACTGTGTCGGTGCGGCGCTGATATTCGCGCACCAGCCCGGGCCAGTTGGTGGTGACGCGGCCCGAGGCGGTGCGATACCAGGAGTCGCAGGTGGTCCACACCCCGGAATCCAGACGGGACTGCACGTCGGTGTCGTAGGCCTGCTCGACGGTGTCACGAATCTCCAACGCCCGCAGCTCGTTTGACCGGCTGAGCCGTTCGGTGATCTGCCGGATGTAGCGGGCCTGCTGCTCCATCATCAGGATGATCGAACTGGTGCCGAGGTTGGTGTTCGGGCCGTAGATGAGGAACATGTTCGGGAAGCCCGGCACGGACATGCCGAGGTGCGCCCGGGCCCCCTCCGCCCACTCGCCGTGCAGGTCGCGCCCGTCGCGCCCGGTGATCGTCATCGGCGCCAGGAATTCGGTGGCCTTGAACCCGGTGCCGTAGATGATGACGTCCACCTCGTGCAGCCGTCCGTCGGCGGTGCGCACGCCCGTCGCCGTCACCTCGGCGATGGGCTCGGTCTGTACGGCGACGTTGTCCTTGGCCAGGGCCGGATACCAGTCGCTGCTGAACAACACCCGCTTGCAGCCCACCGGGTAATCGGGGGTGAGCTTGGCCCGCAGCACCGGGTCCTTGACGTGGCACTTCAAGTTCAGCGACGCGAGCACCCCCACCAGGCGGGCCAGCAGCGCCACCCTGGTCAGGGCGAGACCGAAGAACTCCGAGATCTGCCAGATGAGGCCCCGCATCGCGGCGGCGAACACCGGCACCTTCGCGAAGGCGGCGTGGTGCGCGCCGGTGTAGGCCCGGTCGGGCTTGGGGATGACGTACGGCGCCGACCGCTGGAAAACGGTGACCCGCCGCGCGGTTTCGCGGATCCGCGGAACGAACTGGATGGCGGACGCCCCGGTGCCGAGGACCGCGATCCGCTTGCCGGCCAAGTCGACGTCGTGACGCCACTGCGCCGAGTGAAACGACGGCCCCGCGAACGTGTCCAGCCCCGGGATGGCCGGCAGCGACGGTCGCGACAGCTGGCCCACCGCGGGCACCAGCACGTCGGCTTCGTAGTTTTCGCCGCCCGCGGTCGCCACCCGCCAGGTGGCTGTGTCCTCGTCGTACTGCGCCGAGGTCACCTCCACCCCGGTGCGCACCAGGTCGCGCAGCCCGAACCGGTCGGCCGTGTCGTGGATATAGCCGAGGATGTCGGGCTGCTCGGCGTAGCGCCGGCCCCAGTCGGTTTTCCGCGCGAACGAATAGGAATACAGGTTCGACGGGACGTCACACGCGGCGCCGGGGTAGGTGTTCTCCCGCCAGACGCCGCCGATGTCGTCGGCCTTCTCCAGCACCGTCACCTCGGCGAGGCCGTCCTTGGAAAGCTCGTAGGCGGCGGCGAGGCCGCCGAAGCCGGCCCCGATCACCAGTACGCGAGGACGAGTCGTGGAAGTCATACGTCCAACGTAGGGGCTGGTCACGGCTCGGCGGCAGCCAATTGCGGTCGCGAAATCCAGGATTCCGGCCACGCTGCCGGCGCGCCCGGCCGCCGAAAGCTCACACCGCCAGCGGCCGCGCGCGCGGCGCCACCGAGCGCTGATAGCGCGCCGGGGTGGTGCCCGTCCAGCGCTTGAACGCCGCGATGAAGCTCGTCGCCTCGGCGTAGCCGAGCCGCAGCGCGACGTCCTCGACCGTCAGCGCGCCCGTCGCCAACAGCTCCTCGGCGAGGACGCGGTGCACCTCCTCGGCCAGCTCCCGAAAGCTCGTGTTCTCCTCGGCCAGCCGGCGCCGCAGCGTCCGCTCGCTCATCGCCAGCTGCCGGGCGATGCCCGCGATCGTGTGCGGTTCGCCGTCGATGGAGGCGAGCCGGTCGCGGACCTGCCGGGCGACGCCGGTGCGGGCCCGGCGGGTCTCCAGCAACGCCTGGCACTGCTGCTCGCACATGGCCACGCTCAGCTCGCTGGCCCGGGGCAACCGGTTGCTCAGCAACGCCGCCGGAAAGCTCGCCGCGTTCACCGGCGCGCCGTAGGTGGGCGTCACGCCGAACACGTCCCGGGCCGCGGCGTCGCCCGAAGACGGTGCGGGGCCGCTGAATTCGATCGCCGTGAACGGGACCGGGCTGCCCAGCAGCTCGGCCATCACCTTGGCGATCGCGGTCAGGTCCCGGCGCACCAGGAACTGCGCCACCGGGCCGGTCAGGTCGGGCAGGTCCAGGCGGATGGCCGCCACCGGCCCGTCGACCGTGACGCTGGGCAGGCAGAAGCCGTAGCTGAGCTCGTAGTAGCGGGCCGCGAACCGCACGGCGTCGCCCAGCGTCGAACTGGTCAGGCACGCGAAGCCGAAGATGCCGAGCGACCCGACGTGGTAGCTGCCGCCCACTCGCATGCCCAGCTCCGTGGCCTCCCCGGCCAGCCGGGTGACCAGGTTGGTCGCGACGGTCAGCTCCTGGCGCCCGAGGATGGTCCGGTCGTGGTCGTGCAGGTCGGCCTCCGACAGGCCGGAGCCGTCCAGCACGTCGGCGGCGGCCAGGCCGTTGCGGCAACCGAAGTCGGTCATCAGGACGACGCTGGCCATGTTGCGCGGGAAATCCCAGTGCGTCACCTGCTGCCCGGCGAACACCTGCACGTCGTCCATCGGCGGATCAGCTTGCCGGCAACCGGATCTGCACGATGTCGGAGGCGTGCAGCCCGCCCGCCACCACCACGCCGTTGCGCTCGGCGACACTGGTGACGAAGTCGTAGGAGCCGTCCTCGCTGCGCAGGTCGTGGACCAGCCGCCCTTGGAGGTCGAAGGCCATGACCCAGGCGATCGGCGTGGCCTTGGGCCGCACGGCGGTCGGCAGGTTCCACAGCAGCGTCCGCAGGAACCCCGGGCGCGGCAGCAGCCTGTCGAGCAGCGCGTTGCGCGGGGCGGCGACCGCCACCCAGATCAGCCCGTCGCTGCCGAGGCTGATGTTGTCCGGCAACCCGGGCAGGTTTTCGACGAGCGGCTCGACGCTGGCGGTCTTGGCGCCGGTCAGCCAATACCGGCTCACGCGGTAGCCCTCGGTCTCGGCGAACAGCAGGTGCGATTCGTCGGGCGCCAGGGCCAGCCCGTTGGCGAACTTGAGGCCGTCGCGCAAGACGGTGGCCACCCCGTCGGCGTCCAGGCGCACCAACAGCCCCGTGCAGGAGTGCTCGAAGACGTCGCCGAGGTAGTGCTGCAGGTCCCAGCGGCGGCTGGAGACGGTGAACCAGATCGTGCCGTCGGCGCCGTCGACGACGTTGCTGGCGAAGCGCAGCGGGGCGCCGGCGACGTGATCGACGAGGACGCGCACGCCGCCGTCGGGCGACATCCGCAGCAGACCGCGGTCGTGATCGCAGATCAGCACCGAACCGTCGCGGCCGGGCTGCAAGCCGAGCGGCCGCCCCCCGGTGCGACCCACCAGGGTGCGCCGGCCCGTGGCCGGATCGATGCGCACGATTCTGCCGTCGGCCAAGCCGGTCAGCACCAGGCCGTCCCGGTCGAAGATGACGTCCTCGGGACCCTCGCCGCCGGTGGGAAATCGGCGCGTGATGGCGAAGGGGGCGGTGCGGTCGGTGCGGCCCTGGTCGGGCGGGGCCGGCGGGGGCGTCCAGGATCCGGTCTTGAGAATCCGGCGGGCCTGTGTCACTGCGGTTGACCCCCTTCGGGATTGGCGGCGCGCTCCTCGGCGCGGCGGATCTTGACCCCGGCGGCGAACATCTGCCGTTCGTAGAGCGGGCGGGCCAGCCGCTTGGTCCAGGCGGCCACCCGCGCCTGGCGGTCGGGCAGCACCAGGAACTCCTTGCGTGCCACGGCCGCGACGACGCGGGCCGCGATGTCGTCGGCGCTGCGCGGCGCGCGGTCGATCAGCTTGGCCGCCACCTGGTCGGCCATCGGGTCGCCGCCGCCCAGCGACGACGACAGGTTGCTGCGGAAGAACGACGGGCACACCACCGACACGTCGACGCCCCACGGGCGCAGTTCGTAGCGCAGGCTCTCCGAGAGCGCGACGACGGCGGCCTTACTCGCCGAATACGAGCTCATCGCCGCGGGGTGCACCAGCCCGGCGAGCGAGGCGACGTTGACGACGTGGCCGGCACCCTGCCGCTTGAACAGCGGCACCAAGGCGCGGCAGCCGTTGACCGCGCCGAGCACGTTGATCCTCAGCACCCGGTCCCAGTGGTCGTCGTCGACGTGGTCGATGCGCCCGCCGGCGGCGATGCCGGCGTTGTTGACCAGCACATCGAGCCCGCCGAACTCGCCGGCGACGCGCTCGGCCGCGGCGGCCCAATCCGCGGCGGAGCTGATGTCCAGGCGTTGGTAGAACGCCCCCGGCGGCGGGGCCGCCGGCTCGGCGAGATCGGCGATGAGCACGCGGGCGCCGGCCCGGGCATAGCGGGCGGCCAGGGCGGCTCCGAGGCCGGACGAACCGCCGGTGATCAGCACGCGCGTCATCGGCTGGCCCCGTGCTTGCCGAGTTCCACCCGCGCGATGACGTTCTTGTGGACCTCGTCGGGGCCGTCGGCCAGCCGCACCGCCCGGGCGGCGGTCCAGGCGCCGGAGAGCGGGAAGTCGCTCGACATCCCGCCGCCGCCGTGGATCTGCATGGCGAAATCGATGACCTGCTGGGCCACGTTCGGGGCGGCCACCTTGATCGCGCTGACCTCGCTGAGCGCGCCGAGCGGTCCGACCGTGTCGAGCTTGTACGCGGCGTCGAGGATGAGCAGCCGCGTCGAGTCGATCGCGATCCTGGCCTCGGCCACCCGTTCCCGGTTGCCGCCCAGGTTGATGAGCGGCTTGCCGAATGCCGTTCGGGCCAGGCCGCGCTCGCAGGCCAGGTGCAGCGCCCGCTCGGCCAGCCCGACCATCCGCATGGCGTGATGCACCCGGCCGGGCCCCAGCCGGCCCTGCGCGATCTCGAACGCGCGCCCGGGGCCGGCGATGACGTTGTCCAGCGGCACCCGCACGTCGGTGAACGACACCTCGCCGTGGCCGAACGGCTCGTCGAAGAAGCCCATGGTGTCCAGCATCCGCTCCACCTTGACGCCCGGGGCGTCGCGCGGGACCAGCACCATCGAGTGCCGCGCGTACTTGCCCGCCTGCGGGTCGGTGAGGCCCATGACGATCAGGACGGCGCAGTCGGGATGCCCGATCCCGGTGGTCCACCATTTGCGGCCGTTGATCACCACCTGGTCGCCGTCGACCACGGCGGTCAGCTGCATGTTGGTGGCGTCGGAGGACGCCACGTCGGGTTCGGTCATCGCGAAGGCCGTGCGGATGTCCCCCGCGAGCAGCGGTTCGAGCCACCGCGCCCGTTGCTGCTCGCTGCCGTAGCGCAACAGCACCTCGGCGTTGCCGGAATCCGGTGCGTTGCAGTTGAACACGTACGGCGCCAAGAAGGACCAGCCGGTCGCCTCGGCGATCGGGGCGTAGTCGACGTTGCTCAGCCCGGCGCCGCCGCGGGTGCCGAACTGCTGGGCGTAGGCGCCCTCGTGGCCGGCCGGCAGGAACAGATTCCACAGGCCCCGGGCCCGGGCCTCGCGGCGCAGGGCGTGCACCTCCTCGGGCACCTGCCACAGGTCGGCGCCACGGCCGTCGCGGCGCGCCTCGAGCTGCCGGCGGTGCAGCGCCTCCTCGACCGGCAGAATTTCGTCGGCGACGAACGCCCGCACCTCGTCGGCCAGCTCGGCCGCGCGCGGGGAAACAGACAGATCCATGCCCTCGACGGTATGCCCTGACCGGCCGTAGCCAGCCGGCTAGTCCGTTGGTGTCCGCGGGTCACCCGGCCGGGCGGTCATTCGACTGCATGGGCGCGCACTGCCGCCCGTACCGCGACGACGTTCTGCGCCGCGCCGTAGCGGGCCTAGGCTCTCGGGGAAACCCCTCGATCGTAGGAGACAGTCACGATGACGAAAGCCGTTGGCAGAGTCGCCGGCAAGGTCGCGTTCATCACCGGCGCCGCGCGCGGCCAAGGCCGAGAGCACGCCGTCCGCCTCGCCGAGGAGGGCGCCGACATCATCGCCGTGGACCTGTGCGGCGACGTCGACGGCGTCATCTACCCGGGAGCGACCGAGGCCGACCTCGACGAGACCGCGACGCTGGTCGAGAAGTCGGGGCGGCGCATCGTGGCCGCCAAGGCCGACGTCCGAGACGTCGCCGGTCTGCGCGATGCGCTGCAGCGGGGCGTCGACGAGTTGGGCCGTCCCGACGTCGTGATCGCCAACGCCGGCATCAGCGGCAGCCCCGCGCCCGCCGCGCTGATCGAAGAGACGGCCTGGCAGACGATGCTCGACATCAATCTCACCGGGGTCTGGCACACCATCAAGGTGGCGGTGCCGCACATGTCCGACGGGCGCGGCGGCTCCATCATCCTGGTGAGCTCCATGCTGGGGCTGCGCGGCGGCGGGTACATGGCCCACTACGCCTCGGCGAAGCACGGCGTCGTCGGGCTGATGAATTCTCTGGCGAACGAGCTTGCGCCGCAGCTGATTCGGGTCAACTCGATCCATCCCGGCAACATCCGCACGCCGATGATCGACAACGAGCCGTTCCACCGCACGCTGCGGCCGGACCTGCCCGACCCCACCATGGACGACACGGCGGCGGTGCTCGGGCACTTCCACATGCTGCCGGTGCCGGTCATCGAGGCGCGCGCCGTCAGCAATGCGGTGCTGTTCCTGGCCTCGGACGAGGCGCAGTACATCACCGGCGCGGCATTGCCGATCGACGCGGGTGCCACCGCGAAGTTCTGACGCGAACTTCTAGGCCGCCAGCTCGTCGTCGCGCTCGACGGCGGCCGCCGCGCGCTTGGCGCGGCGCCAGCCGCGCACGGTCGCGATCGCGGTCTTGAGCCCGCGCCGCCGGCCTGTGGCCGGGTCGGTGCCCGCGAAGCCGGGCCCCAGCTCGGCGAACATCCGCTCGCTGCGGGTCTCGGGCGCGTTGTCGGCGTCGTCGCGCAGGCACTCGTTGGGCAGCGACAGCTTCGCCAGCGTCCGCCACGTCTTGGCGTACTGCAGCAGGAACGAGCCGGTGGTGTAAGGCAAGTCGTAGGAGTCGCAGACCTCGCGCACCCGCACCGAGATCTCGTGCAGCCGGTTGCTCGGCAGATCCGGGTACAGGTGGTGCTCGATCTGGTGGCACAGGTTGCCGCTCATGAACCGCAGCAGCGGCCCGGCCTCGAAGTTGGCGCTGCCCAGCATCTGGCGCAGGTACCACTGGCCCTTGGTCTCGCCGATCATGTCGGTCTTGGTGAACTTCTCCGCGCCGTCGGGGAAGTGTCCGCAGAAGATCACGGCGTTGGCCCACACGTTGCGGATCACGTTGGCGGTCGCGTTGGCCGTCAGCGTGGACCGATAGGTCGCGCCGGGTGACACCGCGGTGAGCGCGGGGAAGGCGACGTAGTCCTTGAGCACCTGCCGCCCCGCCTTGGCCAGGAATTCGTCGACCCGCTGCCGGGCGTCGTCCTGGTCCATGCGCTTCTTGACGATCTTGCCCAGCTCCACGTGCTGCAGGCCGACGCCCCACTCGAACAGCAGCGCGAGCATGGTGTTGTAGACCAGGTTGAGCAGGTTGAACCGCTTCCAGCGCTGGTCGCGGGTGACGCGCAGCAGGCCGTAGCCGACGTCGTCGTCCATCCCGAGGATGTTGGTGTACTTGTGGTGCACAAAGTTGTGCGTGTAACGCCAGTGCTTGGACGACCCGCTCATGTCCCACTCCCACGTCGAGGAGTGAATCTCCGGGTCGTTCATCCAGTCCCACTGGCCGTGCATGACGTTGTGGCCGATCTCCATGTTCTCGACGATCTTGGCCACGCCCAGGGTCAGGGCGCCCGCCCACCAGGCCGACCGGCGCGAGCTCGCGGCCAGCGTGAGCCGGCCCGCGACCTCCAACGCCCGCTGGGCGGCAATGGTGCGACGGATGTAGCGGGCGTCGCGATCCCCGCGCGAGTCTTCGACGTCCTGGCGGATGGCGTCGAGCTCAGCGGCCAGGTTTTCGATGTCGGTGTCCGTCAGATGGGCGAATACGTCGACGTCGGTGATCGCCATCGTCGTCCTCCCTCCGGTTGATGGTGTTCCGGCCTAAGCCAGTGCCGTACCTACGCTATCGTAACCTACGAATCCGTAGGTTACCAATGAGTAGCCTTTAGATGTCGAGCACACAGTCGCCGGAGGCGGCCGACACGCAGGTCTGGATGCGCGAGCCCGGCTCATGTTCGACGCCGGTACGCAGGTCGCGGACGTGGCCCTCCACCAGGCTAACCACGCACGACTGGCAGATGCCCATCCGGCAGCCGAACGGCATCTGCACACCGGCGCTTTCGCCGGCGTCCATCAGCGACGTCGCGGCGTCCGCGGCCACCGTGCGCCCGCTCTGGGCGAAGGTCACCGCGCCGCCGGCGCCGGCCGGGGCCGCCTTCGACACCGCGAAACGCTCGAGGTGCAGCCGGTCGCCGATGCCGGCGGACGTCCAGATCCGCTCCGCCTGCGTCAGCAGGCCCTCCGGCCCGCAGGCCCAGGTGTGGCGTTCGCGCCAGTCCGGCACGTCGTGATCGAGCAGGTTCAGGTCGAGCCGGCCCTGGGTGCGGGTTTGACGCAGCAACAGCCGGTAACCCGGGTGGTCGGCGGACAGGGCGGCCAGCTCGGCACCGAACATGACGTCGGACTCGGTGGGCGCCGAGTGCAGATGCGCGACGTCGCCGATCTGATTGCGGCGGGCCAGGGTGCGCAGCATCGACATCACCGGAGTGATCCCGGAGCCGGCGGTGAGGAACAGGATGGAGGCCGGCGCCGGGTCGGGCAGCACGAAGTTGCCCTGCGGCGCGGCGAGCCGGACGATGGTTCCCGGTTCGACGCCGGCCACCAGGTGGGTCGACAGGAACCCTTCGTGCATCGCCTTGACGGTGATGGTCACCGTCCGGGGCGCGCCGGATCCCCTGCCCAGGGTGCCCGTGGCCGGCGTCGAGGTGAGCGAGTAGGACCGCCACCGCCAGCGCCCGTTCATCAACAGGCCGATGCCGATGTACTG
>NZ_LZKC01000277.1:0-5474 GCF_001672685.1 Mycobacterium sp. E2462 | reverse complement strand
GCAGTTCGAGACGCGGGTGCGGGCGACGGCGTTCGCGTTTTGCACATCGTTCGGGCGTTTCGTCGGCGCGGGCGTCAACTTCGTCCTCGGTGCCGCCGTGCTGCACCTGCACACATTGGGGCTTCCGGTCGCATTAACGGCCGTCGCCTTCGTCGTCGGCCTGCTGGTGATCCCGCTGGCTCCCGAAACGCGCGGCGAGACGCTGCCGCAATAGCGGCGCGCCCGCAGCCCTTCGGGGGCGCCGCGGGTAGGTCATCGCCGACGACGAAGGCGTCGGCGGGCACGGTGGCGCCGGGCTCCGGGGTGACGCCGGTCCAGCCGCCGATGGCGTCGTCCACCCAGCCGGCCCACTACACGATCGCCTCGTAATGCCCCATGATCAGCTTGCCGGTGATCGCCGCGATGGGCAGCCGGGGACCGGGCCGCCCGTCGCCGCGTAGTCCTGGTTGCGGCAGCGGATCTGAGCCAACTTCGCCTCGGCGTCCGACCGTATCTCGTGAACCGCCGAGCGCAGTCGAGCGTGTCGGGCCACGCACGCAGCGCGGCGCGCCGCCTCGGTGACGAAGGCCGATCACCCCGGAGCCGCGGACCCCGGGGCGGGCAGGGCGGCGGACCGGGACCGGCGACGTACGCTCCTCACATGTACGTCGACGCGATGACCAGTCCCCAGCCGCTCAACCTGATCGGGGACCTTGCGCGGCGCACCCAGGCGGCCGGCTTCTCGGGATTGTTGTTCACCGAGACGGGTCGCGTCGCCTACTCCAACGTCGCGGTGGCCTCGCAGGCCGCGCCCGGGCTCGAGCTGTCCACCGGTGTGGCGGTGGCCTTCCCGCGCAGCCCGTTCATCACCGCGGCCGCGGCGTGGGAACTGCAGGAGGCGACCGGCGGCCGGTTTCGGCTCGGGCTCGGCACCCAGGTGCGCACCCACGTGGTGCGGCGCTACGGGGTGCCCTTCGAGCGACCCGGACCGCGGCTGCGCGACTATGTGCTGGCCGTCAAGGCGTGTTTCGCCGCGTTCCGCTCCGGCACGCTCGATCACCACGGCGAGTTCTATGACCTCGACTTCATCACCCCGCAGTGGAGCCCCGGCCCCATCGACGCGCCCGACCCCATGGTCGACGTCGCCGCGGTCAACCCGTGGATGCTGCGAATGGCGGGCCAGGTGGCCGACGGGGTGCACGTGCACCCGATCGGGGAGCCCGGTTACCTGACGCGCCACGTGGTGCCGAACGTGGCCAAAGGTGCTGCGCGGGCTGGGCGTTCGCCGTCCGACATCGCGATCGTCGTGCCGGTGCTGACCGTCGTCGGCGACACCGACGAGGAACGGGACCGGCAGCGCGAGGGTGTGCGGGCCAGCATGGCCTTCTACGGCAGCACCCCCAACTACGCGTTCATCTGGGACGAGGCCGGGTTCGAGGGCACCACCGCCCGGATCCGGGAGAAGCAGAAGGCCGGCGACTTCGCCGGAATGGCGGCGCAGGTCAGCGACGATCACATCGCCGCGTTCGCCACCGAGTCCACCTGGGATGCGTTGGCCGACAAGCTGATCGACAAATACGCCGGAACGGCGACGCGACTGGTGCTCTACAACGCCGTCGGCGATCCGCAACGCTTCGAACGCTACGGCGAGGTGGCCCGCCGGATCGCGGCGGCGGGCCGACCGGTCAGCGGCTGAGCTGAATCGCCTTGACCACCAGCAGCAGCGCCCCGGCGACCAGATAGGAGCGCAGCGCGATCATGCCGAGCCGGGTGCCGGGCGACCAGACCACCGGCTCGAGCAGGGTCAGGGGCGGCATCCGCCACGTGCTGCGGTCCACACCGCGGGCCGGCAGCTGCGCGGCGGGTCGCGGGGGCTGGCGCCGGGCCATCCAGCGCAGCAGCGGCACGGCCGCGACGCCGAGCACCACCATGCCCAGCGCCAGGTAGCCCGACACCGCCACCACGTCGATCTTGGGAAACAAGGTGGTGGCCATCAGGATCCCCGACAGCAGCAGCAGCGTGCCGACGATCAACCCTGCGACCCAGTTGAGCCAGGTCCGATTGACCCACGGCCCCAACACTTCCCGGTCGTTGCACAGCAACAACAAAAAGACGCTGGCACTGGGTAGCAGCAATCCCGCGAGGGCCTGCACCGCGGTGGTGATCAGGCCGAGCGGCGCGCCGGGGATCAACACGATGGCCGCCGCCACCGCCACCATCGCCGCGTAGGACAGGTAAAACTGTTTGGCGTCGGCGAAGCCGCGGTGCAGCGAGTGCTTCAGCCCGAACACGTCGCCGAACGCGTAACTGGTGGCCAACGTGACCGCCGCGGCGCCGATGATCGACGCGTCCATCAGCACGATCGCGAAGATCGAGCCCAACAGGTCGCGGTGCTCCCCGAGCAGGTGCGCGGTGCCACCGGCGTCGGTGAAACCGCCCACGGTATTGGTCGAGCGCGCCGCCCAGTCACCGGTCATCACCAGCGCGGCCGCCCCGACGACCACGACCAAGGCCCCCAACACCGTGTCCGCACGTTCGTAGGCCATGAAGCGCGGCGTGATGCGCTTGTCGACCACGTTGGACTGCTGGAAGAACAACTGCCAGGGCGCCACCGTGGTGCCGACGATCGCGATGATCAGCAGCACCGCGTCCGAGCTCACACCACCCGAAATGCCCGGCACCACAAAGGATTTGGCCGCCTGACCCCATTGCGGATGCGACATCAGCAACATGGGGATCTGCAGCAGCGTGATCGCGATGAAGATGAACATCGCCCGCTCCCAGCGGCGGAAGCTGCCGCTGGCCATGATCGCGACCAACGCCACCGCCGAGGTCGGGACCACCACGTATTTGGAGATGCCGATGTATTCGGCGGCCAGGCTGATGCCGATGAATTCGGTGACGATGGTGAGGAAGTTGAGCAGGAACAGGTCACCGACGGAGAACCAGCCCCAGCCGCGGCCGAAGCGCTCGTTGATCAGCCGGGCGTGCCCGACGCCCGTCACGGCGCCCAGCCGGACCACCATCTCCTGGTTGACGATGAGCACCGGCACCAACAACAGCAGCACCCACAACAGTGAGTAGCCGTAGTTCTGGCCGGCCTGGGCGTAGGTGGCCACCCCGCCGGCGTCGTTGTCGCCGACCATCACGATGATGCCGGGGCCCACGATCGCCAACAGGGTCAGCAGCCGCGTCTTCCAACTGCGCGCGTGCTCGGTCTCGCCGATGCTGATCCGCCCGAAGGCGCCCTCGATGTCGCCCAGGTGGGCGCTGTCGAGGACCGCCGAACGCGTTGGCGCGTCGGGCCCGGTCCCGCGCTCGGCAGCGTCGGCGCTGGTGGTCTCCTCCGGGCTCACAGCGTGGTACCTCCGGGCAGCGACGAGGTGTGGTCGTCGGCCGCGGCGACGTCGCGGATCGGCCGGGGAGCGGGTTCACGACGGCGCCAATCCTCGGGGATCGTGGCCTCCAGCACGTCGTCGACGGTGACCACCCCGAGGATGCGGTCCTGCTCGTCGACCACGGGAATCGAGTAGAGGTTGAAGTCGGCCATCAGCAGCGCGATGTCGGTGAGGTCGGCGTCGGCGTTGACCCGCACCGGATCCGAATCCATCAGCCCCACAAGGGTATTGCTGGGCTCGGCCTGCAGCAGGCCGATGACGGACGCCACACCGTCGAGCCGCCCGTCGTCGTCGACGACGTGAACCTTGATCAGCGCCTCCGGCTGGATGCTGCGTGCGGTGGCGATCAGGGCCAGCGCCTCCCCGGCCGTCGCGGTGGGCCGGCAGGACACGAAGTCGACGTTCATCAGGCCGCCGGCGCTTTCGGGGTTGAAGCCCATCAGCGTGATGACCTTGGTGCGCTGGGGCCCCGGCATCAGGTCGAGCACCCGCCGGCGCCGTGACTGGCGCAGGTCGGCGATGGCGTCGGCGGCGTCGTCGGCGCGCATTCGCCCGAGCAGCCCGGCGACCTCGTCGTCGGGCATGCCGTCGAGCAACCGGCTGGCCTTGTCCGGGTCGAGTTCCTCGAAGACGTCGGCTTCCAACTCGGGGTCGCTGTGCACCCGGTCGAGGATCTCGCCGCCCTCGGCCTTGTCCGCCTCTTCCAGCAGATCGGCGATCTCGGCGGCCTTGAATTCGCCGAAGCGGTCCGACAGGCGCCGCACCGCGTCGGTGCGGGCGTGACCGATCAGCGGTTCGAACGCCTTCCAGTCGCGCGCCGCGTGCCCAGCGGCCTGCTTGATCAACCCGAACAACCGCGGCGGCCGCCGGGTGTCGAGGCGGACGAGCGCCCAGCCGGCGCCGGTGTCCTCCAGCTCGACGTCGTAGGCGCGCACCAACTCCACCGCGGCCACATCGATCAGCCTGTGCCCCAACACATCCGCGCGCAGTAACACCTCGCCGTCGCGACGCTCGAAGCTCCGCAGGTCGACCTTGTTCTTGGTCAACACGACTCGCTTCGCGGAGAATTCGTCGATCGACTTGTTGCCGACGAACACGCGACGCCCCCCGACGCCGGCCACGATCCCGGCGACCAGGGGATAGTCGTCGGCGCCGCCGAGCCGCACGATGACGTCCTCGACCCGGCCCACGGCCTCGCCGGACCTGGCCACCACCGGCGCACGCAGCAGCTCGGAAAGGTGGATCACCGGCGGCCCGCCGTGCGGCCGGCTCGCCTTCTCGGATGCGCTCACATCGTCCTCCTGCCCCGGTGCGGCCCGCCCCGCGTGACGACCACGGTGACCGGCTCGGCCGCCAGAGCGTACGCCGGGGGCACCGGCGCGGGCTAGGGAGGTGAGGTAAACGCTGGGCGGCTACTGCTTGTCGACTTTGCCGGCGATCTGGTTGGCAACGGTGCTGCCCAGGTCCGCGAGATCCTTGCGGCAGGCGTTCACGTCGATGGCGACGTTGTTGCGGACGGTGAGCGCCCGCTGGCACGGCATGGTCGTGGTCGTCCCGTTGCTGGTGACGTCGACGGTGACCGTCGTGGTCAACATGCCGTTGGCGTTGCTGACCGCCCCGACCTGCCAGTGCAGACCGGGGTTGGTCGCGTCGGCGGGGACGGTGTCCTGACGGTTGGCGCAGGCGGGCCATCGGCGAGCCGACGCGTCGAAGAACGCCCGCGCCTGTTCGGGGGCGGGGAACAGCACCACGATTTGCGTCAACTCGGGCGTTTCCACGGCCTTCGCCCCGGTGGGCGTGGGCGCCACGTCGCGGTAACCCAGGACCGCGGTGTCACCGCTGTCGGCGTAGGACGGCGCGGCGCCCGGATGGAAGATATAGGTGCATTCGGCCGGCAGCGTGTAATTCTGCCGGCCCGCCGGGTTGTCCGTGAGCTCGGTGATCGGCGGGTCGCTCGTCGTTCCCCGCACGTGCAGCAGAGTGTCGATGTCATCGGGCGTCAGCAACAGATTGGGCAGCGCCGCCTGCGCCAGGGGGCCGCCGTTGGACGTGCTGGTGCTCGTGGTGGTCGACGACGATGTGCCGGAGCTGTCGTTG
>NZ_LZKC01000276.1:0-20491 GCF_001672685.1 Mycobacterium sp. E2462 | reverse complement strand
CACGCCCTTGGTCAGCCGGTAGGTCTTGACCAGGTCGCGGACCCGGACGACGACGGGCGAGTCACCGGGCGGCGTGCGGTCGGCGTCGGTGCTGACGCCGTAGATGTCCGCCGCGCTGCGCCCGTCGACCTGGTCGGTGCGGATGCACGCCGCCCCGTGGTCGGCGCCCACCGCGAGCAACGGCGGCTCCTCGGCGCGGCATGCGTCGATCACCAGCGGGCAGCGGGGCGCGAACGGGCAGCCCGTATCGAGGTTCGCCAGCGACGGCGGGGCCCCGGGGATCGGCACCAGCCGAGTGCCCTGCGCGGCGTCGAGCCGCGGCACGGAACCCAACAGGCCGACCGTGTACGGCATTCGGCGGTCGCGGTAGAGATCGCGGACGGCGGCCGCCTCGACGACGCGCCCGGCGTACATCACCAGGGCCCGGTCGGCGAACTCGGCGACCACGCCCAGGTCGTGGGTGATGATGAGCACCCCGGCGCCGGTGACGTCCCGCGCCTTCTTGAGCACTTCGAGGATTTGGGCCTGCACGGTCACGTCGAGTGCGGTGGTGGGCTCGTCACAGATCAACAGGTCGGGATCGTTGGCGATGGCTATCGCGATCACCACTCGCTGCCGCTCCCCGCCGGACAGTTCGTGGGGAAACGCGCGGGCGCGACGTTCCGGCTGCGCGATGCCCACCAGCTCGAGCAGCTCGACCGCCCGGTGGCGCGCGACCTGCCTACCCACCCGCGGCTGATGGACCTCGATCGCCTCGGCGATCTGGTCACCGACGGTGTACACGGGCGTCAGCGCCGACATCGGGTCCTGGAACACCATGCCGACCGTCTTGCCGCGCAACCGCGACATCGCGTCGTCGCCCAGGCCCAGCAGCTCGGTGCCGTGCAACCGGACCGAGCCGCGCACGCGCGCGTGCTCGGGCAGCAGGCCCATCACGGCCATCGCGGAAACGGACTTGCCCGAACCGGATTCACCGACCATCGCGACGACCTGGCCCGGCTCGACGGTGTAACTCACGCCGCGCACCGCCGTGACCGGCGCCCCGTCGGACGGGAAGGTGACGGCCAGGTCGGCCACCTCCAGCAGGGGGCTCATCGGACTCCGCCGCGCAGCGTCGCGCTGCCGGGGTCGAGGGCGTCGCGCAGGCCGTCACCGGTGAGGTTGGCGCACACCAGGATCAGCACCAGCACCCCGGCGGGAAACAGGAACACCCACGGGAACGTCGTGGCGGACTGGGTGCCGTTGGCGATCAACGTGCCCAGCGACACGTCGGGCGGTTGAATGCCGAATCCCAGGAAGCTCAAACCGGTCTCGGCCAAGATGGCCGAGGCGACGTTGAGGGCCGCGTCGATGATTAGGATGGAGGCCACGTTGGGCAGCACATGCCCGACGATGATGCGGCGGCTGGACACGCCCATATACCGGGCGGCCTGGATGAATTCGCGCTCACGCAGGCTCATGGTGAGCCCACGCACCATGCGGGAGCTGACCATCCAGCCGAATCCGGCGAGCAGCAGCACCAGCGTCAGGATGCTGGCCGAGCTCTTGGTGCGTGGCGTGACGATGGCGATCAGGATGAAGCTGGGCACCACGAGCAGCAGGTCCACCACCCACATCAGCACCCGGTCGCGCCAGCCACCGAAGTAACCCGAGACCGCCCCCACGGTCGCCGCGATGCCGGTGGAGATCACCGCCACGCAGACGCCGATCAACATCGATTTCTGCATGCCGCGCAGGATCTGCGCCAGCAGGTCCTGGCCCAGCGCATTGGTGCCCAGCCAGTGCCGCGCGTCCGGCGGGTGCAGCAGCGCGTCGAAGTCGAGGTCGTCGTAGGAGTACGGCAGCGCGGCGGGCAACGCATAGCAGCCCACGAACAGCAGCAGCAACAGGGTCAGCGACGCCACCGCCAACCGGTTGCGGGCGAACCTGCGCAGCACCAGCGCGCGGCGCGACCGGAAGGCCGGCGTGAGATCGCCGCCGTTCGAGACGGACAGCCCGTGGGCGGCGTCGGCGCGCGAGGTCATGACACCCGGACCCGCGGATCCAGGGCGGCGTAGAAGACGTCGGAGAGCAGGCCGGCCAGCAGCACCACCGCGCCGGAGAACAACGTGATCGCCGCGATGATGTTGGTGTCCTGGGTCGCGATGCCCTGCACCAACCATTCGCCCATGCCGTGCCAGCCGAAGATCTTCTCCACGAAGACCGCCCCGCTGACCAGTCCGGCCACGCCATAGGCGAACAGGGTGGCCAGCGGGATCAACGCGGTCCGCAGGCCGTGCTTGACCAGCGCGCGGCGCCGGGTGAGCCCCTTGGCTCGGGCGGTGCGGATGAAGTCCTGGCCCAACACGTCGAGCATCGCGTTGCGCTGGTAGCGGCTGTAGCCCGCGGCCAGCGCCAGCGCCAGCGTCAACGTCGGCAAAATCAGGTGGCGCAACCGGTCCGCCAGCTGCGCGGCCGGTCCGCCGGTCACCCCGGGTGACGTCTCGCCGGTGTAGTCGAAGACGTGCACGCCCAACGCCCAATTGACGCGCAGCGCCCCCAGGATCAACAGGCTGGCGATGACGAACATCGGGGTGCTCAAGACCAGCAGCGCCGCCAGCGTCACCACGCGATCGCTGAGGCGGTATTGCCGGATGGCGCCCCACGCGCCGGCGACGACGCCCAGCACCGTGCCCGCCACCGACCCGATCACCAGCAGGCGCAGGGTCACCCCGACGCGCCGCCACAGCGTGGACCCGACGGGTTGGCCGGTGATGGTCTTCCCGAAGTCCCCCCGGGCGGCGTGCGACGCCCAGTGCGCGTAGCGCAGCGGGACGGGCGCGTCCAGGCCGAGGGCGTGCGCCTTGGCGTCGATCACCGCTTGCGGTGGCCGCGGGCTGCGCTGCAGCAGGCTGTCCAGCGGCTTGAACGCCACCGAGGTCAGGCAGAACGTCAAGAAGGACGCCAGCGCCAGCAGCACCACGTAATTGAGGAGTCGGCGCGCCAGGAAACGAATCATGCCGAGCGCCCGTACCGCATTGGGACAGGTTAGCGAGCCGGGCGGCGGCGCGCCGGGTCCGCGGCGCCCGCGCCCGCCGGTTGCCCTTTCGATCCCGGTGATTTTCTCCGGTGAGGTGTTGGCGGCGCGTTGCTAGCATCACCGCGGCGCCGCGCCTGCGCCAAGCCCGCGCCGCGCACCGCGAAGGAGGCCCGTGATGACGGTTACCGACGAATTGTTGGGCCACAACGCCGAATACGCGAGCGGCTTCACGGGCCCGTTGCCGCTGCCGCCGGCCAAGCACGTCGCCGTCGTCGCCTGCATGGACGCCCGGCTCGACGTCTACCGCGTTCTCGGGCTGAACGAGGGGGAGGCGCACGTCATCCGCAACGCGGGCGGGGTGGTCACCGACGACGTCATCCGATCGCTGGCTATCAGCCAGCGGCTGCTGGGCACCCGGGAGATCATCCTCATCCACCACAGCGACTGCGGCATGCTCACCTTCACCGACGACGACTTCAAGCGGTCCATCCAGGATGAGATCGGGCTCAAGCCGCCGTGGTCGGCCGAGGCCTTCCCCGACCTGGCCGAGGACGTCCGGCAGTCGCTGCGCCGCATCGAAGCCAGCCCCTTCGTCACCCAGCACTCATCGGCCCGCGGCTTCATCTTCGACGTCGCTTCCGGAAAGCTCGACGAGGTCACCGCCTAACCCGCCTTGTCCCCGCGCGCAGCGGCCGCGCCCCTCGCCCCGGCCTGCGCGCAGTTGACCCGCCAGTTGACAGCGCCCCCGCAACCTGCTGCTATAGACGGCAAAGCTAGGTAAATATGGTCAGTTCTGCCAGGTTTAACCGGCAGCGCCATGCACAGCCGAGGAAAGCGACGACCCCGCCATGAGCACCGACATCACGGCCGGCCCCGCCGCGGGCCAGTACGAGCTGAGCCATCTGCGCTCGCTGGAGGCCGAGGCGATCCACATCATCCGCGAGGTCGCGGCGGAATTCGAGCGGCCGGTGTTGCTGTTCTCGGGCGGCAAGGACTCGATCGTCATGCTGCACCTGGCGCTGCGCGCCTTCCGCCCCGGACGGCTGCCGTTCCCGGTGATGCACGTCGACACCGGTCACAACTTCGACGAGGTCATCGAGACGCGCGACCAGCTGGTCGCCGAGCACGGCGTGCGTCTGGTGGTGGCCTCGGTGCAAGACGACATCGACGCCGGCCGCGTGGTCGAGCCGAAGCAGGGGCGCAATCCCATCCAAACCGTGACGCTGCTGCGCGCCATCCGCGAGAACAAGTTCGACGCCGCGTTCGGCGGTGCTCGCCGCGACGAGGAGAAGGCGCGGGCCAAGGAGCGGGTGTTCAGCTTCCGTGACGAGTTCGGCCAGTGGGACCCCAAGGCGCAACGCCCCGAGCTGTGGAATCTCTACAACGGCCGCCACCACAAAGGCGAGCACATCCGGGTGTTCCCGCTGTCCAACTGGACCGAGTTCGACATCTGGTCCTACATCGGCGCCGAGAACATCGGCCTGCCGTCGATCTACTACGCGCACCGCCGGCCGGTGTTCCGCCGGGACGGGATGCTGTTGGCGGTGCACCGGCACATGCAGCCCGCCGTCGACGAGCCGGTGTTCGACGCCACCGTGCGATTCCGCACCGTCGGCGACGTCACCTGCACCGGGTGCGTGGAATCCGAGGCCGCCACGGTGGCCGAGGTGATCGCCGAGACCGCGGTGTCCCGGCTCACCGAACGCGGCGCGACCCGCGCCGACGACCGGATCTCCGAGGCCGGAATGGAAGACCGCAAACGGCAAGGATACTTCTGATGACGACACTTCTGAGGCTCGCGACGGCCGGTTCCGTCGACGACGGCAAGTCGACTTTGATCGGCCGGCTGCTCTACGACTCCAAGGCCGTCATGGAGGATCAGTGGGCGGCGGTGGAGCAGACGTCCAAGGACCGCGGCCACGATTACACCGACCTGGCTCTGGTGACCGACGGGCTGCGGGCCGAGCGCGAGCAGGGCATCACGATCGACGTCGCCTACCGCTACTTCGCCACGCCCAAGCGCAAATTCATCATCGCCGACACCCCGGGCCACATCCAGTACACCCGCAACATGGTGACCGGGGCGTCGACCGCTGCGCTGGTGATCGTGCTCGTCGACGCGCGCCACGGCCTGCTGGAACAGTCGCGCCGGCACGCGTTCCTGGCGTCGCTACTGGGCATCCGGCACATCGTGCTCGCGGTCAACAAGATGGACCTGATCGGTTGGGACAAAGACAAATTCGAGGCGATCCGCGACGAATTCCACGCGTTCGCCGCCCGTCTGGACGTGCACGACGTCGCCACCATCCCCATCTCCGCCCTGCACGGCGACAACGTGGTCACCAAGTCCGACCAGACGCCCTGGTACGAGGGCCCGGCGCTGCTGTCACACCTGGAAGAGGTCTACATCGCCGGTGACCGCAACCTGGTCGACGTCCGATTCCCGGTGCAGTACGTCATCCGGCCGCACACCAGAGAGCATCAGGACCACCGCAGTTACGCCGGCACCGTGGCGAGCGGGGTCATGCGCCCCGGCGACGAGGTGGTCGTCCTGCCGGTCGGCAAGACGACCCGCATCACCGCGATAGACGGCCCCAATGGCCCTGTGCCAGAGGCGTTTCCGCCGATGGCCGTCTCGATCAGCCTGGCCGACGAGATCGACATCTCCCGTGGGGACCTGATAGCGCGCACCCACAACCAGCCCCGGGTGGCCCAAGAGTTCGACGCGACCGTGTGCTGGATGGCCGACAACGCGGCGCTCGAGCCGGGCCGCGACTACGTCATCAAGCACACCACCCGCGCCACGCAGGCACGGGTGACCGCGCTCGACTACCGGCTGGACGTCAACACCCTGCACCGCGACAAGTCCGCAACCGCCTTGCAGCTCAACGAACTTGGCCGGATCTCGCTGCGCACCCAGGTGCCGCTGCTGCTCGACGAATACAGCCGCAACCCGAGCACCGGATCCTTCATCCTCATCGACCCGCACACCAACGGCACCGTCGCCGCCGGCATGGTGCTGCGCGACGTTTCGGCGCAGACCTCCAGCCCGAACACCGTGCGCCACGAGTCCTCCGCGGTGGCGGCCGCCCGCCCCCGCGGCACGACGGTGTGGTTCACCGGCCTGTCCGGCTCCGGCAAGTCGTCGGTGGCCATGCTGGTCGAGCAGAAGCTGCTCGAATCCGGCACCCCGGCCTATGTACTCGACGGCGACAACCTGCGGCACGGGCTGAACGCCGACCTCGGCTTTTCGATGGCCGACCGGGCCGAGAACCTGCGGCGGCTCGCCCACGTGGCGGCGTTGCTCGCCGACGCCGGCAACGTCGTGCTTGTCCCGGCGATCAGCCCTCTGGCCGAACAGCGCGAGCTGGCTCGCAACGTGCACGCCGCCGCCGGCTTCGACTTCGTTGAGGTGTTCTGCGACACCCCGATCGAGGAATGCGAGAAGCGGGATCCGAAGGGCTTGTACGCCAAGGCCCGCGCGGGGGAGATCGCACACTTCACCGGGATCGACAGCCCGTACCAGGCGCCGGTGCACCCCGAATTGCGGCTCACGCCGGATCGAACCGTGGCCGAGCAGGCGCAGCAGGTGATCGACCTGCTGGAGTCGCGCACCTGAAGCGCATCCGAAGAGGTCGGCCGCGTCGAGTGGCACAATCCGAGAGTGCGCATGTCAGCCAAGGCCGAGTACGCCGTGCGGGCCATGATCCAGCTCGCCACGGTGCCCGACGGCACATTGGTGAAAACCGACGACTTGGCGCAGGCGCAGGGCATCCCGCCGCAGTTCCTCGTCGACATCCTCACCAACCTGCGCACCGACCGGCTGGTCCGCAGCCACCGCGGCCGCGAGGGCGGCTACGAACTGGCGCGGTCGGGCAGCTCCATCAGCATCGCCGACGTGCTGCGTTGCATCGACGGGCCGCTGGCCAGCGTCCGCGACATCGGGCTCGGGGACCTGCCCTATTCGGGGCCGACCGCCGCGCTCACCGACGTCTGGCGGGCCCTGCGGGCCAGCATGCGTTCGGTGCTGGAGGAGACCACCCTGGCCGACGTCGCCGCCGGCGCCCTGCCCGACCACGTCGCGCGCCTGGCCAACGACTACCGCAGCCAGGAAAGCCAGCGGCACGGCGGGGCGCGCGCCGCCGACTAACCGGCTGAGCCGTCCGACCCGTACGGACGCGTCAGGATCTCCATGGCGTGACCGGAGGGGTCCAGGAAGTAGACGCCGCGGCCGCCGTGGTCGTGGTTGATCTGGCCCGGCCGCTGCTGGCGAGGATCGGCCCAGTGCTGCAGCCCGCGCGCGGAGATCCTGCCGTAGATCGCGTCGAAGTCCTGCTCGGAGACCAGGAACGCGTAGTGCTGACGCGTGATCTCCGCCCCCTGGGGAACGTCCGCGTAGTCGAGGTTGGCGCCGTGCTCCAATTCGACAACAAGGAAGTGGCCGAACGCCTTTGGGGTCGGCAAGCCGAACAGCTCGGCCAGGAATTCGGCGGCCTCCCGCTTGTCGCGCGAGGCGACGATGGTGTGGTTGAAGCTGATGCTCATAGTCCTCGCCAGTCAACCACTCGCGGCGCGGCGCGACAACGCGGTTGCGCCGGCCCCGAACCGCGCGGCCGCTACTTGGGGGCCGTCAGCTCCAGGGCGATGTTGTCGGGGTCTCGGAACTCCAGGATGTAGGACGGACCGATGTCCTTGACGGGCCCGTGGGCCACCCCGAGCTCGTCGAGATAGTTTGCCGCGCAGTCCAGTTCGGTCTTGCTGGCCACCCGGAAGGCGAGGTGATCCATGCCGGCGCGGTCCTCGTCGAAGCGGTCGGTGGCCACCGGGCGCAACCCGACGAGCGTCCCGCCCAGGTCGTAGACGACGCCGCCGTACAAAAAACTCAACTGATCGCGAGTCGCCTCGCTGGCGTTCTCGGGAACCTCCAGCAGCACGGGCCAACCGAACACGCTTTCGTAGAACCGCCTGGACCGTTCGATGTCGGTCACGGTCAACCGGATGTGCGCGATGGAGGTGCTGGTGAAACCCACCCACCCATGCTGCCATCGGGACGTCTTAGAAGTAGAGGGCGTGTCAGAATCGCCGTCGTGCAGATAGGGATGACCATGCCGGTGATGGAACCGGACCTGAACGCGGCGGTCCTTCACCAGTGGGCGAACACGGTCGACGACGGCCCGTTCTCGTCGCTGTGTTGGGGGGAGCGCATCGCGTTCGACAACCCGGACAGCATGACGCTGCTCGGCGCCCTGGCGGCCTGGACCGCGCGGGTGCGGTTGGTGACCACGGTGGTCGTGCCGCAGCTGCACGACCCGGTGTTGCTGGCCAAGGCGCTGGCCACCGGAGACCTGCTCAGCGGCGGCCGGCTGACCGTCGGCGTCGGCGTCGGCGGCCGGCACGAAGACTACCGCGCCGTCGGCGCCGACCTGGCGACGCAGACCAGGCGCGGCATGGCCGAGCGCGTGGCGGCGATGAAACGTGTCTGGGCCGGCGAGAAGACGGCCGACTCGATGCTGCCGGTCGGGCCGTCGCCGGTGCAACCCGGCGGCCCGCCGCTGCTCGTGGGGAGCATAGGTCCCAAGACCATCCGCGACGCCGCCGGCTGGGCGGACGGGCTCGCCGGAACGACCCTGGACCTCGACGTCGCCAAGCAGGACCAGCTGTTCGAGGTGGCGCGGGCGGCCTGGGCGCAGGCCGGCAAGCCCGCACCCCGGCTGATCACGTCGTTCTGGTTCGCGTTCGGGCCGCCCGACGTGTCCCGCGCCCAGATCCACCGCCATCTGCGGCGGTACATGAACTGGATCCCGGCCGACTACGTCGATGCCATGGCCCCCGGCACGGGCTGGGCCGGCAGCGAGGACGAGTTGCTGGCCGTGCTGCGCCGGTTCGAAGGCATCGGCGCCGACGAGGTGCAGCTGATCCCCACCAGCTCCGACGTCGACCAGCTGCGCCGCGCGGCGGAGGTCGCGGCGCGGCTGTAGGACGCGCCCGCCGGGGTGAATTGCGGGTCCTGGGCCCGGGCGTTTGGATTAGCGCGTGACGCCGCCCGAACTGCCCGCCCCGCTGGCCGAGCTCACCCGGCTCATGGCCGACTGCGCGAACATGGGCGACTTCGTCGGCGCGGCGATGCACGCCAACGAGCTGGTCACGCTGTGCCGGGCGGCGCTGGGTGAGCGCGATCCCAACGTGTTGGAGCTCAAGGTGTCGTTGGCGAGCCTGCAGCTGCAGGCGGGCAAGATCGCGGACGCGCATGCCGACCTCGAGCTGCTGATACCGGACCTCGTGCAGGTGCTCGGCGCCGACCATGTCAGCACCCTGACCGCGCGCCATCTGTTGGCGGATCGCCATCAACCGTCGCTGTGGTCGCTGGCCGAGTGGTTGGAGCTGTACGCCGACGAGCAGCGCGCGTTGGGCGCCAACCACCCCAGCACCCTGGCGACGCGCAACAAGGTCGCCGAGAAGCGTTGGGAGATCGGCGATTTCGTAGGGGCGAGGGCCGAGGCCGAGCAGGTGGCCGCCGCCCGCGGGCGGGCTTTGGGCGCCGACCACGCCGACACTTTGGGCACGCAGTTGATGCTGACGGTCTGGCGCGGCCGGGCCGGTGACATCCCCACAGCGGTGGCCGAGCTCGAGCCGCTGCTCGAGACGCTGCGCGAGACGTTGGGCAACGGCCACTTCCACACGGTGATCGCGCGCCACATGTTGACGTTGTGGGCGCCCGAGCGGGCCGGCGTCACCGACGGGGTCGCCGCGTGGCAAGCGTTGCTGCAGGAGGAGATTCGGGTCCTCGGCGAGGAGCATCCGGTGACGGGGGCGGCCCGCGAGCAGCTGTCCGGGCTGCGGGCGCGCCGCGGCGACGCCGGGGACGAGAGCAGCGCGGAGGAGTCACTGAACTGGTGGCTGGACTGGATCAACGTGCTCATCGACGCCGCCGCCGACACGCAATTGCGCGCGGCGGTGCCGCTGGACTACTCGGAGGCATCACTGCGGGCCGTGGAGGGCCTGCTGCGGGACCGTTACGCCTCGCCCGGTCGGCTGCTGCGCCAGGAGTCCCTGCTCGCCGGGCTGGCGGCCTACCTCGGGGAGACCCTCATGCGGGTGGGCGGGGGTGCCTGGGAGTGGACCACCGACGCACACCCGGACCCTGGCATCGCCCTGCCGCGCGATCCGCAACTGCTGCGCCGGGTGGCCCGGCACCGGTGGCGGCTGATGCCCGACGACGAGCCCGACGCCGTCGGGCTGCCGATCGTGGCTGCGGATCCCGGGACGGGTCTGCCCCGGCTGTCGCCGGTGCACCTGCTGCTCGACGCTGCCGGCAGCGGCGACGGCGAGGTGCTGGCGGGCGTGTATCAACATTGGCGCCGTGTGGTCGCCGAGCGTGCCGCCGCCCGCCCGGGATGGGTCCCCGTCAAACAGCACACGCTCGTCGACGGCGTCTCACCGTCGACCCCCGCAGCGGCGCTCGATGAATGGCTGGACCAGCAACGCGACGGCTTCGCGCGGTGGTCGGCGCTGCACGGCGACGGCTGGGACTTCTCCGGCGACACCGTCGACCGGCTGGCCGCGCTGGTCAGCCGCGTCACCCCCACCGTGGGCGCCCTGAACGATCCGGCCAACGCCGAATTCGTCCACGGCGCAACGTATTACCTCGGGGAGCTGTTGCGCCGGGGATACCCCTCGCGGTGGGTGTACCGCGACTTCCGCGACGAGGGCGACCCGGAGATCTGCAATTTTGCGCTGCAGCTGGACGACCACAGCGGCTTCACCAGTCCCTACTACCTGCTGCGGTTGATGCTGCGGCGCGGCGACCCGAACTACCTGCGCATCCGTTACACCGACTGGGTCGGCTGACCGCACCGCTCAGCTGGCCGCCGCTTTGGCCTGCGCGCCGGCGGTCGGCTGTTGCGGCGGCTGGCCCTTGCGCAGGGTCACCAGCAGCTCGCGGTAGGGGCCCACGAGGTAGACGGTGTCGCCGGCGCGCAGCCACGCGTCGCGGCGCGGGTGCAACTCGATGGGCGCGTCGTGGCGGGTGATCGCGATGACCCGGGTCTGGGTGGACAGCTCGAACATCCGCAGCCCGTCGAGCTCGCTGCCGGCCGCGACGTGCATCGCGCCCACCATGAACGAGCGTTGGCCGATCATCGAGAACGTGCCCAGCACCTGCAAACCCATCGCGGCGCCGATGAACCACGGGGCGGCCAGGTCCACGGTCGAGCGCACGTTCGCGAAGCCGAACCGCTTGGCCACCGCGTCGCCCAGCGTGCGGTCGTAGATGCGCAGCACCAGGGGGATGTCGGGCCGGCCGGGTTTGGCGCGCGAGCCCAGCATCTCGCGCAGCACGATGCCGGTCTCGATGTTGATCATGTCGTCCTGCGTCAGCACCGCGACGGCGCGGGCCCGGTCGGCGCGGGCCGACTCCAAGGTCTGACGCAGCGTCGCGTCGCCGAAGACCACCGGCACGTCGAGCTTCGCCGCGGTCGACAGATACCGGTTGTTCTCGTCGCGTTCGATGACCGCCACGTCGTAGCCCGCGGCGGTGAGGTCGCTGACGACGCGGCTGCCGAACGATCCGAGGCCGACGACGATGATGTGGTCGCGAAGGTGCCGGGCCCGCCGGGCGCCGGCCGACTGCACGAACCGGCGCGACAACAACAGGTCCGCCACGAAGGCGACCAGCAGCGCGGTGATGGTGACGCCCGCGAACATCATTGTGACGGCGAACATTCGGAGCCAGGGCGCCTGCTGGGCGAAGCTGAACTCCCCGTAGCCCACCGTGGTGATGGTCTCGGCCGTGAAGTACAGGGCGTCCACCCAGGACAGCCTCGGCCGCTGGTACGCGTAGTGCATGACGACCGTCGACCCCAGCACCAATACCAGCGCGGCGACGACCGCGGGGAACAACAGCGGGTTGACGTCGTCGCGGACGGCCCGCACGGCGTCCGCCGCGCGGCGCAGCCACGACCGGCGCGACCGCGTGGCGGTGGCCGGCGATACTCCGATGCCGCGGGCGGACAATTCGTCCGCGGTGCCGATCATGGCGACCCAGTCCCCGGCCCGCACCCGGTGATCGCGACCCGGGCAGGGCACCAGCTCGCCCGGCGCCGCCGAACGTGCGCCGTGGATGACGGCCACGGGGGCCAGGTCCCCGTAGATCTCGCGCAGGGTGGCATCGCGCGGCGCCTCGGTCCCCGCCACGATGAAGTCGACGCCGGCGGCCTCGACCGGGTGGGTGTTGGTGGCCAGGCACGCCTCGACGACCGAGGGCGCGGCGAGGTCGGCGACGTCGAGGATGGCACCGGGTCCGTTGTCGGCGGCGACGGCGCCGCGCAGCACGTCGTTGCCAAGGCGGGCGACCACGCTGACGTCGGGGCTGGATTTCCGCGCCAGAAGCGCGATCTCGAGGTTCTTGGCGTCGTCGTCGCCGGCGCAGACGACGGCACTGGCGCGCGCCAGGTCGGCCTCGGCAAGCTCGTCGCCGGCGAGCTTGACGATGGAGGCGCCCGCGCGGTTGAGTTCGTCGGCGATCGTGGTCGCGAGCGCGTCGTCGCCACTGACGACGATGTGGCGCCGGCCGTTACGCCGTGGTGAGTCGTCGGGCATGGTCGGGAACCTCGTGATGACGTGGGCGCACAGCTGTTGGTAATGACTATCGGGCACCGCGCCCGCCGAAGCCAGGGTCACGGGCCAGCAATCCTGTCGAGCGTGGCTCACCGGCGGGCGGCGCCGTAAGTTGGGAAGGCTGAGAACGCGGCCGACGTCGCCCGGCTGCCGGAGAGGGGAGACCATGGCGGAGAGTGAGTCGCTCGAGTGGTGGCTGGACTGGGTCAACGTCCTCATCGGGACGATGGCGGACGCCAACCTGCGCGGCGTGGTCGACCTCGACTACTCACAGGCGTCGCTGCAGCCGCTCGAGGACTTCGTGCGGCAGCGCTACCGCGGGCGGTACCCGCTCGGTGACGACCCCTTCACCGCGGGGGTGGCGGCCTACCTCGGCGAGACGCTCATGCGGGTCGCGGGGGGCGCCTGGGACTGGACCACCGAGCCGTTGCCCAATGACGGCCCGGCCGAACAGGATTCGCCTCGCGACCTCGCCCACCACCAGTGGCACGTCTCGGGGCAGGACGAACCGGACGCGGTCGGCCTGCCGATCGTGCGTCCCGACCCGGCCACCGGCCTGCCGCCGCTGTCCCCGGTGCACCTGGTGCTCGACGCGGTCGAGGGCGCCGACGGCGCGGTGTGGACGGCCACCTGGCAGCGGTGGCGGGACGCGGTGCAGGCTCACGCCGCCGCCCATCCTGGCTGGGCGCCGTCCAAGCAACACACGCTCGCCGACGGCGTCATCTCCTCGCCGCCTGCGTCGGCGCAGCTCGACGACTGGCTGGCCGCGCAACGCGAACACTTCGCAGAGTGGGCGGACCGTTACCCCGGGGAGTGGGACCACAGCCCGGAAAGCATCGATCGACTCGCCGCGCTGGTGGCTGAGCGGACCCCCACCGTCGCGGACTTCTACGACCGGGCCAACGCCGACTTCGTCGACGGCGCCTCCTACTACCTGGGCGAGACGCTGCGCCGCGGCACGCCATGCCGTTGGGTCTACCGCCGGTTTCCGTTCAACCGCAGCGACGGCGCGCCGGTAACCGCCGATTTCCACATCCAGAAGAACGACAATTCCGACTTCACGGGACCATTCGACGTGCTGGTCTACACCCTCGAACTGAGCGACCCGGGCAAAGCGCGCGACTTTTATGGCCGGTGGACCGCAGCTGCCGGGCAGCAATGAATTGCACGGACAGAGTCGCCGTGACTAGGTTGAGTTAGGTTTCCCGGGCGCGCGGCGCAGGCGGAATTTGGGGGTGGGCCATGCGATGGCTGGGGCGGACCGGACGGCGTTGCACCGCAGCCGTATTGGTCCTGGTGCTCATCTCGCTCCTGGTGCCCGCGGCGCCCGCGATCGCCGATCCACAACCTATGCCCGGTTATTCGGTGGACGACCCGATGCACGGCCCGCCGGTTGCCTACAACTATCCGTCGGCCAACGGCCTCCTCAGCGTCCCCGAACCCAGCGCCGCCGCGCTGCTCAACATGGATTTGCAGAACCTCGCGCCGTGGGGCACCAAAGAGAATCTCTTCCAGAATTGGAAGATCTATCAGGAACAACGGGCGCCGAACGTGGCAAAGCCATTGACCTGGGAGAAGTATCGGAAGCAATACGTCAGCCTCTACAACAGCAATCACATCGGCACCACATTCGAGCAAGTCGCCAAGGGGCAGTCGTATTTCAACAACGACAATGGCGACTGGCGGTTCAATCAAAGGCTGCCCAACAGCGCCGTCAACCGGCGCCCGGACGCCCTGAACGAACCCGAGTTGTGGGCGCAGGGCAGGAACTGGCTGTGGGATTTCAAGACGGGTTCCGTGGGACGGGACCAGCTCAAGGACTTTCTCAAGTACTGCCAGGACAACCACCTGCACCCGGGGATCCTCTTCGACAGCCGCCCCTTGCCCAAGACGTTGAAGGGAATCGATAAGGCGGCGACGGAGATCGGTAACGAGCTGGGTTTGAAGCAGCCTCCGGCGATCGAGAAGCGGTTCTTGAACGTCGCGCCGCAAGCGCAACCGCCGGGGACCGGCGTGCTGGCAAGCGGCGGGCAGAAGCCCGTGGACGGCGGGGGCAGCGAAACCACCGAGCAGTCGGCCGACTCGCCCGAGGAGGCCATCGAGGACGAGTGGGTCAACCAACTGCTGCAAAGCCAGATCAACCCCCAGCAGCAGCCCGCCCCCCAGCAGCAGCCCGCGCCGCAGCAGCAGCCCGCGCCACAGCAGCAGCCGGCGCCCCAACAGCAGCCGGCGCCCCAACAGCAGCCCGCGCCGCAGCAGCAGCCGGTGCCGCGGCAGCAGCCCGTGCCGCGTGAGCAGCAGGTTCCCCACCAGGTGCCCGCCCCCCAGGCCCCTGCCAGGCCCGGCATACCGAACCTCGGCCCGATACCCGCGGCAATCGTGAACGGTCCCGTCGCCGCGGCCAACACCTGGGCCCTCACCTTCGGCAAGCTCCTCGCGGCCGCCGCCAGCGGCGTGCCCAACGTGGTCGCCGGCATCACCGGCGGCGTCGTGGGCGGCGTCGTCGGCGGGGTGGTGAACGGGGTGGGCGCGGGCGTCGCCAACGGAGTGACCGGCGCACTGCCGAGCGTCCTCGGCGGCGTCGACTTCTCCACGCTGCAGCTGCGCTACATCTCCGACACCGCGTACAACGGCAGCGGCGTGCGGTACGCGTTCGCCGCCAACACCGACCCGGGCACCGCGCCGTCGTTCGGGGGCCGCGCCAACTCCTACATGGCCTCCGACTCGTTCTTCGTGTGGCTGGCGCTGCCGCCGTCGTCGTTCACCGTGAACCTGAACCCCAACGAACCCGATCGCATCATCGACGCGCAGTTCGGCCGGACCGACGCCGGGCGCATCCTGCTGGAGGCCGACTACACGATGAAGCAGGCGACGGCCAAGCTGGTCGACCCGGCCGTCCCGGACGGCCGGCGCTTCCTCGACGCGCTGCAGGGGGCGAAATGCTTTTCGCCGCAACGCAAGTGGATCGTGCCGTTACCGGCGAGCGTGGCCGCTGACGGTGATTCGATGTACATCCTCGACGCGCCGTTGGACGTCAAGCTCGAGATCGAGGGCACCGACCTCAAGCCGGGCATCGGATGCCCGGGCCAGGACCAGGCGATCACGCGGCAAAACGACGACCTGTATCGGACCACGATCCTGCCGAAGATCGTCGACGCCGTGAACCACGCGCCCGAGTACGCCGACCTGCGGCGCGTCTACGCGAGCCGGATCGCGGCCGAATGGTATCGGCAGCGCAGCGCCACCAAGGCCACGGCCTATTCCAAGATCATCGATTCGGGCAACATCGACTCCTGGACCTCGAAGGAACCGTGGAGCCCGCAAGAGCTCTACGCGCGCTATCGCAAGTCGTTCTACGAGGGCGACGCCACCTACACCTGGCAGACCGGTGACCGCACCACGTGGAAGTTGACGATCGGCGGCGTCGATTTCACGAACATCCCGATGGTCAACATGACGCCCAAGGACTTCGCTAAGGACCACCCGACGCTCCCGACGACGGCGAGCGAGTCGGTGTTCGGTCCGCGCTTCGAGAACAACGAACAGCAGGTGTGGCTCGGCGGGCTGACCAGTGAGCGGCCGATGGCCGACGTCTGGAAGGGCGCCCCGAGTCTGTATGCGCCGCTGCCCAAGTCGCTGTTCGGCACGTCGCTCAGCCCGCTGATGTACGCCGTGATCACGGTGCCGTTGGCCGCCTGGGTCGGTGTGGGTGGCTGGCTGTGGTGGCGCCGGCGCCGTGCCGGGTTCGTCGGGGGGCGCTGAGCATGGCCCAGCCGCCGCACGATCCGTCGTTCGACCCGTTCAGCCCCGAGCCGGCCGCGCCGCCGACAGCGTTCGGCCCGCCGTCGCGTCCGTTACCCTCGCCGCCGCAACCGCGGCCCGGCTTCCCGCCAGCGCCACCGCGACCCGGGTTCCCGCCGCCGCCACCGCGGCCCGCACCGCCGGTGCAATCGCAAGTCTCGCGTCACCCGCCGCCGGCCTTCCCCGCGGCGGCGCCGCCCACCCGCGCGGCCGCGTCGCCCGCCACGGTGTTCGGCGGCAGCTACGCCCTCGGCGGCATCGCGGCGCTGCTGGTCAGCGCGGCCATCGCGGCGCTGGCGTCGATCCCGAGTTTCCGCGCGCAGCCGGGCGGGCCGCCCGGGCCGCTGCTGGTCGGCGGGGCGTCCGCGCTGGTGGTCGTCGCCGCGGCGGTGGTGTCGCTGGGCGTGCTCGACGAGCGCGGCCGCCGCTGGGCGCGGGTCGCCAGCTGGGTCGTCTGCGGCGTCGCCGTCGGAGCGGCGGCGGCCGTCCTCGCGTTCGACCCGGCACGCTCCGTCGCGTGGTTCGCCCAGCTGCTCCAGGTGGGCGCCGTCGTGACGGTCATCCTCGCCGTCGCGGCCGCGGTCCTGCTGGCACTGCCCCCGTCGAACGCCTACTTCGGCGGCGCCACCAAACCGAAACCGAATGCGACACAAGGTTTTCCGCCTCCGACAGCCTTCGCACAACCGGCCGCCGCCCCCGCACCGCCGCCGGCGGCGACACCGCGCGACGACCACGATTTCGACCCGTTCTCATGACGGCCAACTGGCCAGGCCCCGCCTGGCCGAATCCCTTCGACCCGCACGCGCCCCCACCCGCGGCAACGCGGCCACCGGCGCCCGAGGTCAACACCCTGGCCACCCTGTCGGTGGTGTTCGCGTTCCTGCTGGCGCCGGTCGGCGCGGTGCTGGGCCATTTCGCACTGCGCGACATCCGCCGCCGCGGCGAGCCCGGCCGCAACCGCGCACTGGTCGGGCTGACGCTGTCGTACGCGTTCACCATCCTGGCGGTCGTGGCGGTCGTGCTGTGGACCACCCTCGGTGACCGGCACGGTGGCCAACCCGCGCGGCCGGCCCCCGGCGGCAACGCGGCTGCCGCGCCGGCGCCGAGCGCAGCGCCGCCCGAGCCGTCCGTGACGGCCGCCGGTCTGCAGTCGCTGGTGCTCACCCCCGAGGACGTCGCCGACCTCATCAAGGCGCCCGACATGTACCCGATCAGAACCTGGACGCAGACCCACGACCTACAACCGGGCGACAGCTTCGCCCCACCCGAATGCACCGACGCCGTGTTCAACGGCTTGACCGCCTCCTATCGCGATAGCGGGTACCGCGCGATCTACGGGGTGGACCTCAGTCAGCACACCAACGGCTTTCCGCATGGGGTGTCCGAGTTCGTGGCGACGTTCGACAATGCCGCCGCCGCAAAGGGTTTCGTGGCCAGCACCGTCAACCACATCCGCGGTTGCGCAGGCAAGCCGCTGACCTACGCGCACGGCGGCGTCTCCGGCGTGTACACCGTCGGGGCCCCCGTCGAAGCGGGCCCCGTGACGTCGATACGCACCCCGTTGAGCGCGGTGCTGCAAAACGGCCGGTCCACCGACGTCAGCAGCCAGGACACGGCCGCGCTGCGGGCCGTGGCGGCCAAGGCGAACGTCGTGGTCGACGTCGACGTCATCGGCCGCAATCTCGGCGATGACGCGGCCGCCATCGTGTCCGGCATCCTGGGCCGCATCCCGAGCTGAGCGGCGCTAGAGCACCTTGACGTCGGCGGGTGTCCAGAACGCCCGCATCGACGTGATCTTGGCGTCCTCGTCGAACGCCATGATCGAGATGGGGGAGATGCGGGTCCGGGTGCCGCCCGCGTCGAGCGTGAGGTGCCAGAAGAATGCGACTTCGCTTCCCACAGCCCGGATTTCGGCGAGTTCGGTCTCTTTCTTCATGTCCTGGAATCCGGCGTAGAACTCGCGGATCGACTCCGGGCCGCGCCGCAGGTCCGAGCCGATCGGGTCCTCGACGGTGGCGTCGGCGGCGTACAGGGCGACGATCTCGTCGGCGGTCCCCGTGGCGACGAGGTCGAGGTAGCGATGAACGGTCTGCGCAATGGCTTCCTGGGACGGCATGGCTTGCGACGCTACACCGGCCGCATGGGCGGCGATACTGGCTGCGTGACTTTCATCGAACGCCTCGCCAGCCGCGAGGTCTACCGGAACCCGTGGATGGTGCTGCGGGAGGACGACATCCGCCGCCCCGACGGCAGTCCGGGTATCTACGGCGTGATCGACAAGCCGACCTACGCGCTGGTTCTGCCTTTCGACGGGCGGCGATTTCGGCTGGTCGAGCAGTACCGCTACCCGCTGGGCGCGCGGCGCTGGGAGTTCCCCCAGGGGACCGCGCCCGATCTCGCCGACGCGGAGCCGGCGGAGCTGGCCGCGCGCGAGCTGCGCGAGGAAACGGGATTGTCGGCAACGTCGTTCGAGGCGCTCGGGCTGCTCGACGTCGCTCCGGGAATGACCAGCCAGCGTGGCTGGGTGTTCCTGGCCACCGGGATCGCCGAGGGGGAGGCGAACCGCGAACACGAGGAGCAAGACATGCGCAGCGCATGGTTCACGCGCGAGGAGGTCGAACGGATGATTCGCTCGGGGGAGCTGGTCGACGCGCAATCCCTCGCCGCCTACGCGCTGTTCTTGCTGCGTCGGCCGTGAGCCGGCGGCGCGATCGTGTTCGCGCCGATACCTGGCCGCGTCGTCGACCCGTCACCATGAACCGGTGGACCGGCGGGCGGGTCAACGTGCCGTCGCGGCGCTGAGCGCCGCGATTGTCTCCCTCATAGCTTTGGCGTGGCCGGCCCGGGCGGCCGCACCCGCCTGGAACGGGACGTACTCGTTGGTGCGCTACGCGGCCGACAAGTCGGGCACCAGCGTGGCCGCCGCCCAGGCCGAACCGACCTTTCGCGCCGACTACCTGTTCGTCACCAGCTGTGCGTCAGGTCGCTGCGTGGCGACCGCGACCAACGGTCCCGTCCCGAAGAACCCGACGCTGCCCCAGCCCTCGCGCTATGTCTGGGACGGCGGCAGGTGGGTCGAACACTTCGATTTCCAGTGGGATTGCTACATGGGTGCGGGCGTCCCGAAGGTGTGGGCGCCCGCGAGGTCGTGGGCGTTCTACACGCCGCAGGCCGACGGGTCGTTGCGCGGGACGTGGCACACCGACATCGCCGACGGCCCCTGCAAGGGCCGCGTGGAGATGCCGGTGGCCGCGATCGCCGCGGCGTAAGCCGGGTGAGCCCGGACGATTACGGGCAGTAATTCGATTCCGCGGCGCTGACGATCGCGGTGGCGTCCCCGTAGGAGAAGGAGCTGTTCAGGCCGGACTTGACGTCGTTGGCCAGCTCGTCCGGGGTCTTGCCCGCGGCGCGGTCCGAGCAGATGGCGTGGCCGAGCGAGATCAGCGAGCTTTCGCCGCCCGACTGCCACGTCACGCCGATCTTCTTCAGTTGGGCCAGGTAACCGTCGTCGTCGGCGGCGGCGACTCCGCTACCCACGGTCAGCGCGGCAGCAACCACGGCCGGAATCGCTAATAAGGGAAGTCGGCAAATGGACATCTCGTTGTCTCTTTCGTTCGGTGAGGGGTTAACGGCATCATTATGCAGCCCGCACTATGAGTGCGCGCGGCGATTGTGCAAAGGCTGGCAAACTGAAACGCGGTCGGCGATGTCGGCGCACAGCAATGTGCGTCAGGGCGCGGGCCGGCGGTGGCGCATCAACCGCTGCACGCCCGATGCCGTTGCGCCGCAACGCGTTGCGCGAGTCACTCCGGGGACGGTGTCATCGAAGCGATGTAGTAGGTCTCGTGGCCCGTCGGGTAACCGCCGCCGTCGGTCGCGATGTGGACGTGGTCGTAGTGGTTGGCGGTCTCCGAGCCCAGATCCGCCGTCCAGTTGCCCGCGCCGACACCCGGATAGATCTTCTGGCGCCAGATCACGTGGTTGATGCCCCACCGCTTGGCGTTGGCCAGCGCGTATCCGGCGATCTGGTTGCCCAGCTCGATGCCTTCGGGGCTG
>NZ_LZKC01000275.1:0-2879 GCF_001672685.1 Mycobacterium sp. E2462 | reverse complement strand
ACCGTCTGAGCGTGAACCTCGAAACGGCCCGCCATCGCACGCATCTCGTGCGGGTCGGTCATAAAACGTGTAGCCATCTTGGCTGTCTCCTTTTATAGGTAGTTACTGCTGGTGGTGGTGATGTAACGACGTATGGCCGGACCGGTTACGCGTTGCGCGACCGCCAAGCCGGATGCCTAGCGACTGGTCCCCCTTCCCCGTCAGCCGGCGGCCGCCGAGCGTTGTGACACGGTGAGACGGTCGTCAAACCCGAACTGCGGCGTTGGAGTTGACGGAGTGGCCGTTGCTATTCCGGGCGTCTTTCCGGCCCCCGCATCGGGCGCCGGAAAGATCTCCCGCAGGGCGATCGAGGTGGAACGCACGTCGACGACGACCCGCTCCGACACCCCGACCGCCGATTCGGTCAGCCCGCGGCGGCTGCGTTGGCCGCCTCGGTGGCGGCGTAGGAACCGGCGCTGGTCGACAGCGTGTTCACGAACAGCTCGTGAATCGCGGCGGCCTGGGCGCTGACGGCCTGGTAGACCTGCGCGTGGGCGGCGAACTGCGCTGCGGTCAGCGCCGACACCTCGTCGGCTGCAGCGGGCACCACTCCCGTCGTCGGGCCCGCCGCCGCGGCGTTCTGAGCGCTCAGCGTGGAACCGATGGTCTGCAGGTTCCCTGCTGCCGCTGACAAAGCCTCAGGCTGTGTGGTCACGAACGACATACTTGATCCCTCCTATTTCATTCCCCGACTCTGCAAGAGAGTAGATGACGGCGACGTCCGGGGTAATTACGGAAGCCGCCAGTTTGCAACTGTTCACGTAGCGGTACGGCGAATTCATTTTTGGTAACGAGACGGTAACAGCGGCCGACCAGGACTGCCGGTCATCTCAGGACGGTTACGGAAAATGATAACCGCCGCCGGTCTGAAAAGCAGCAGGTAAGCGGCAGCGTCCACTGCTCCGGTCGCGGGGGCCGCCAAATAATCCGGTTGCGGAATATCGGTGTGCGTGCGCTGCGCGCCGTTGCGTCGCCACGCGAGGCGGCCCGGCATCCTCCTTTCGGGCATCTCGGCGGGGCGCCAGCCTCGTTCGCCGGCACGCGACGGCGCGCACGGCGATCGGGGCGGCGTAAGGTTCATCGGCTGCCTATAACGCCTTCGACCAGGACGATTCGGCGGCGAGGCGGGTCATGCGGCTGCCCTAGCCGGCGAAGGGTGGGCGGGCCATGACGGTGGGGCGGAATCCGTACTTGGGTCCGGCCGCGCCGTGGCCGCCGGCGCCGACACCGGCCAGCGGCATGCCCCCGAGCAGGTTGCCCGCACCCGCGGCCTCCGGCGCCGCGCTGATGCTGCTGACCGGGATCGCGTGCCCCACCATCGGCGCCACCGACGGGCCCCCGGTCCAGGCCACCGGCACCGACAGCTTGCCACCCAGCGAAGCCGCGCCACCGATCGCGGCCACCGGGTGCGCCGCGGCCGCCCCGCCACCGAGCATCCCGCCCAGGCCACCCAGGCCGGGCAGCGCCTTGGCCGCCGCAGGGGCCGCACCGCCGAGCACACCCAGCGACTTGGCCATCTGCACACCGAAGTTGCCCATACCGACACTGAAGTACGGCAGACCCTCGGTGTTGTAGAAGAGGCCGGCGAAGGGGCTGTAGCCGTTGACCGCGGCCCCCAGGCTGCTCGGGAAGCTGGTCTGACCGGTCAGCAGGAACCACAACTCCGACAGCGGGTCGGTCTGCGTCGCGGCCGCCGCGGCCTGCGTCGTGGTCGTCCCCGTGGTGGCCGCCGGCTGCGCCAGCGCCTGCAGGGTCTTGGTCGTGCTGGTCGCCGTGGAGTTGGCCGTCGCGTTGCTGGTCGCGGCGGCCTGGTTGGCCTGACCCGACGGGTTGACCACCTCCGGGGCATTCTGGAAAGTACTCACCTTCGACGCCGTCGCCGACTGACCGGCATAGGAATACATCGCGGCGGCGTCCTGGGCCCAGAACTCGCCGTACTGCGTCTCCAGCTGCGCGATCAACGGGGTGTTCTGCCCCAGCACGTTGGTGGCCTGCAGCTGGGTCACCTGGGTGCGGTTGGCCGCGATCAGCGGCGGCGGCACCGACGAAGCCAGCGCGGTCTCGTACGCCGCCGCGGCGGCCTGGGCCTGGGTGGCCGCCTCCTCGGCCTGCGCGGCCGTCGTGGTCAACCACGTCACATACGGCTGGGCTGCTTGCGCGGCCGCCGCCGACGCGGTGCCCAGCCAGTCCTCGCTGCTCAGCGCCGTGATCACGTTCTCGTAGTTCAACGCGGCCGAGTTCAGCTCCGCGGCCAACGCATTCCACGACGACGCTGCCGTGAGGAACGATCCCGACCCTGGACCCGCGTAGATCCGCGCCGAGTTGACCTCCGGCGGCAGTGCCCCATAGTCCAACACCATTACCTTTAACCCCTTCGTGGCCGAATCACTGAGACGCGAGTAGTGCATGACGATAGTGCGTTGCTGGCCGGACACCCGTGGCCCGCTGATGCCGCTGGCCGCAGCGACCTTTCGGCCGGCCCGTGAACGCGACCGGCGGTAGCCGGGCCACGCTCGCCCAACCGGAGTCTCCCACCCCACCGCGGTGTGGTAAACGCCTGCTGGCGGGCGTCGCCGACCCGGAGACGGAGTCCACCGGCGCGGACGCTTGTCGCGCCGCCAGTCGGCGCGCCGAATGCCGCCGGGAATAAAATCCGGTCGCGGATAAACAGCCGCTCAAACATGTTCGTGCGCCGCCGTTATCCGGCCGAGGGTGGGCGGGTCAGGACGCTGTAGCGGAACCCGTACTTGTTGACATAGCCCGCGGTCGCGCCGCGGCGGCCCATGCCCCCCATCGGCTGCCCCGCAGCAAGGCGTTGGGCGAATTCGCCCCCGCCGCAC
>NZ_LZKC01000274.1:0-2068 GCF_001672685.1 Mycobacterium sp. E2462 | reverse complement strand
GCTGCGCGCCGAAGCGGGTCCACCTGGTGAGCTCGCCGCCGGCGGCGCCCACGACGACGTCGGCGATGTCGCCGTTGACGACGTAGTCGGCGTCGAGCACCAGCGCGCCGATCGAGCGGCCCTCGGCCAGCGCCTCCAGCGTCTCGGCGTCGGGCTCCGGCGCTGCCAGCAGCGCCAGTTCGGCCAGCGTGGTGCCCAGCAGCGGCGAGGGCACCAGGGCGCGGCCCAGCTCCTGCAGAACCGTTGCGGCGTCGGCCAGTTCGCCGCCGGCGCCGCCCAATTCCTCGGGGACGACCAGGGCGGCGGCGCCGACCTGCTCGCACAGCAGTCGCCACAGCGACTCGTCGTAACCGCGGTCGGATTCCATCGCCGCGCGCACCGCCGCCGGGTTGGCGTGCTTGGCCACCAGGGCGGCCACGGTCTCGCGGAGCAGTTCGCGTTCTTCGGTCGTGCTCACAGCGCCTCCAACACTCGCCGCCGGTGCGCCTCGGGGGTGCCCCAGGCCGAGCGCAGGGCCTGCACCCGCAGGAGCAGCAGCGACAGGTCGTGCTCCTGGGTGAACCCGATGGCGCCGTGGGTCTGCAGCGCCGAGCGCGCCGCCAGCAGGGCCGCCTCGGAGGCCGCCGCCTTGGCCGCGCTGACGTCGCGGGGATCCAGCGTCAGGGCGGCGCCGTACACCAGCGGGCGGGCCAGCTCGACGGCGATGTGGACGTCGGCGAGCTTGTGCTTGATCGCCTGGTAGGAGCCGATCAGCCGGCCGAACTGGCTGCGCTGCTTGGCGTAGGCGACCGAGGCGTCGCGCAGCGCCTCGGCGGCGCCGACCAGTTGCGCCGCGGTGGCCAGAGCGCCGAACTCGTTGGCGCGCCGCACGTCCGCCTGCCAGGCGGCGCCGGTCGGGGTCACGTCGAACAGCCGGCGGCTCGGGTCGACGGAGGCGTGCGCGGCGCCGGCCGCCGCCTCACGCACGCCCTCGTCGCCGGCGACCAGCACCAACCCCGCCGCGTCGGCGTCCACCGCGCGCGGTGCGTGCGGCGCGGACGCGACGGTGGCGATCAGCTCGCCCGAGGCGATCTCGCCGCAGCGTTGGTCGGCGGCCAGCAATACCGGTGCCACGGCGATGGATTCCGCCACCGGGCCGGGGACGCCCCAGTGCCCGAGCCGCTCGACGGCCACCACCAGGTCCACCGGGTGCGCCTCGATGCCGTCGAACTTCTCCGGCACGGCCAGGGCCGTGACGCCCAGGTTCGCCAACTGCTCCCACACCTTGCGGCCGGGGGCGGTGTCGCCGGCAGCCCAGGCGCGCACCGCACCGGGCACGTCCGCCGCGCTCAACGCGGCGTCGATGCTGGCCGCGAAGTCGCGCTGCTGCTCATCGAGCGTGAATTCCATTATTTCTTCTCCCTCGGGAGACCCAGCAGGCGTTCCGAGATGATGTTGCGCTGAATCTCGTTGGTGCCCGCGTAGATCGGGCCGCCCAGGGCGAACAGCAGGCCCTCGGTCCACGGGCCGGCGAGTTCACCGCCGGCGCCCAGGATGTCGAGCGCGGTCTGGTGCACCTCGACGTCGAGCTCCGACCAGAACACCTTGGTCACCGACGACTCGGCGCCCAGCTCCCCACCGGCGGCCAGCCTGGTCACGGTGCCGAAGGTCTGCAACCGGTAGGCCTGCGCCTTGATCCAGGCGTCCGCGACGCGATCGGTGAATTCCGGCGGCGAGCCGCAGTCCTTCCACAACCGCACGAGCCGCTCGGCGGCCGCCAGGAAGCGGGCCGGGCTGCGCAGCGACATGCCGCGCTCGTTGCTCGACGTGCTCATCGCCGCGGACCAGCCGTCGTGCGGGGTGCCGATCACGTCCTCGTCGGGCACGAAGACGTCGTCGAGGAAGACCTCGCCGAAGCCCGTGTCGCCGCCGAGCTGCACGATGGGTCGCACCGTGACGCCCTTGGCCTTGAGGCCGAACATGAAATAGGTGAGGCCGCGGTGCCGCTCCCCGGACGGGTCCGAGCGGAACAGGCCGAATCCCATGTCCGCGAACGGCGCCCGGGAACTCCAGATCTTCTGGCCGTTGA
>NZ_LZKC01000273.1:0-22111 GCF_001672685.1 Mycobacterium sp. E2462 | reverse complement strand
CGGCCGCTCGGCGCACACCCGCCGCGCCTACCTCGGCGATCTGCGGTCGCTGTGGGCGTTTCTGCAGCAGCGCGGCGTCGACCTCGCGGGATTGAGCCTGCCGCTGTTGCGCGCCTGGCTGGCGTCGGCCGCGGGGGCCGGGACGGCCCGCACGACGCTGGCCCGGCGCACCTCGGCCGTCAAGTCCTTCACCGCATGGGCCGTCCGCCGCGGCCTGCTCGCCGAGGACCCCGCCGCGCTGCTGCAGAAACGCCCACAGCGACCGCAGATCGCCGAGGTAGGCGCGGCGGGTGTGCGCCGAGCGGCCGCACTGCAGCCCCAGGTACTCGTCGAACTCCTCGAGTATCTCGTCCACGCCCTCACGGTGGCAGGCGCGGACGCGGCGGCTCAGTCGACGCGCCGCAGCGTGTCCGGGGTGAGATCTTGCAGCGTCGGGTAGCCGTCGACGGCCATGATCAGGTCCGCCTCGGCGAGCAGGCTGCGCAGCACATGCACGATGCCGTCGTCGCCGCCCAGCGCCAGCCCGTAGGCGTAGGGGCGGCCCACGCCCACCGCGGTGGCGCCCAGCGCCAGCGCCTTGACGATGTCGGAGCCGCTGCGCACGCCCGAATCGAACAGCACGGGCAGCCCGTCGGCCGCCTCGACCACGCCGGGCAGGCACTCGATGGCGGGCAGGCCGCCGTTGGCCTGCCGACCGCCGTGGTTCGAGCAGTAGATGCCGTCGACGCCGCCGTCCTTGGCGCGACGGGCGTCGTCGGGGTGGCAGATGCCCTTGACCAGCAGCGGCAGATCGGTCAGCGACCGCAGCCAGGGCAGGTCGTCCCAGGTCAGCGCGGAACCGAAGACCTGCACCCAGCGCAGCACGGCGGCTTGCGGGTCCTCCTCCGGGGTCCGTTGCAGGCCGGCGCGGAACACGGGGTCGCTGGTGTAGTTGGCCAGGCAGTGCCCGCGGAGTTGGGGGAAGTTGGCGGTGCTCAGGTCGCGCGGGCGCCAACCGGTCACCCAGGTGTCCAGCGTGACGACGATGCCCTTGAACCCGGCCGCCTCGGCGCGGTGCACGAAGCTGGCGGCCAGCTCGCGGTCGTTGGGGGTGTAGAGCTGGAAGAAGCCGGGGGTGTCACCCAGGGCGGCGGCGACGTCCTCCATCGGGTCGACGGACAGGGTGGAGGCGACCATCGGGACACCGGTGCGCGCGGCCGCTCGAGCGGTGGCCAGGTCGCCGTGGCCGTCCTGGGCGCAGATCCCGATGACCCCGATCGGCGCCAGGAACGCGGGCGTCGGCAGGCTCAGACCGAACAGGTCGACCGACAGGTCGCGCTGCGCGGCGCCGACGAACATGCGGGGCATCAGCCCCCAGCGTTCGAACGCCGTGGCGTTGGCCCGCTGGGTGCGCTCGTCACCCGCTCCGCCGGCGACATACGACCACACTGAGGGTGGCAGCGCCGTGGCGGCCTTGGCCTCCAGCTCGGAGAAGACCATCGGCAGCGGCGGGACCACACCGGCCAGGCCTCGCAGATAGATCTCGTTCTGGTAATCCCCGAAATGCGGTGACAGTGCCATGGGGAAGAGCATGCCAGCCCGCCGCAGCGGCAGGCGAAGTCGTCAGGACCCGCCGGCCTCCGCCTGCGCCAGCTCCTTTTTCCACTGCCGGAACGTCTCTTCGGTGCGGCCCCGACGCCAGTACCCGGAGATCGACGACGCCCACTTCGCGTCGACGCCACGCTCCTTGCGGATGAAGGGCCGCAGGTTGTGCATGACGGCCTGCGCCTCGCCGTGGATGAAGACGTGGACCTGGCCCGGCAGCCACAGCGTGGTGGTGACGGCCTCGACGAGCGGCGAGTGATCACCGGCGCGGTCCTCGGGGACCAAGTCCGCCCGGCCGCCGCGGTAGACCCAGTGCACCTCGACGCCGTCCGGCGCCACCAGCGGGATCTCGTCTTCCGGGCCGGCGACCTCGATGAAGGCCTTGCCGACCGCGCTGGCCGGCAGGGCCTCCAGCGCGGCGGAGATCGCCGGGAGCGCCGACTCGTCGCCGGCCAGCAGATGCCAGTCGGCCGCGGGGTCGGGCGTGTACGCGCCGCCGGGGCCCATCAGGTAGATGGTCTGGCCGGGACGGGCGGCGGCGGCCCACTGCCCCGCCACCCCGTGTTCCCCGTGGGTCACCAGGTCCAGCGTGATTTCGTGTGCCGCCACATCGACGCGGCGCACCGTGATGGTGCGCACCGAGGGCCGCTTCTCGGGCGGCAGGCCGGAGAAGCTGTCGAGGGTCAACGGCTGCGGCAGCGCCGAGACGTCGATGTCGTCCGCGACGAAGGCCAGCTTGACGTAGGAGTCGGTGAATTTGCTGGGCACGAAGGAGCTGAAGTCGCTGCTTCGCAGCACAACCCGGATCATGTGCCGCGTGAGTTGTTCAGTACCGACGACTTCGAAACGTTGCAAAGGCCGACCCGCCACGTGTCCTCCTGTCCAGTCCCGACCCCCGTCGACTATACGAGCCGTTTCGCGGGCGCGGCCTGGCCACGTTTGCCGGTCGGCATGGCACGGCGTCGTGCCGGACGGCGAAAGGCCTGTTGTGGGCTAGGAACGCGGCGGGGCGCCGTTGCAGAGTCGCAGTTGCGGATAACGCCTGGTGGTGACGGTGAGGGTGCCCGCCACGTTGGTGATGGTGGCGCCGTCGGCCCCGACGGCGGCGTTGGCGGTGCGGTTGGCCGCTGCGGACAACGGGGAGGCCGTCTGGATCCGCGGTGCGGTGGTCGACCAGCTCACCGGCACAGACAGCGGTCCGGGCGCGATCGCCTTGCCCCGGCGTCCGGAGACTTCACCGGCCCGGATCCGCGGCTGCACCGTCGCGTCCTTCGAATCCGTTTCTTGCACTACACTATTCACGATTCCTCCTGCCCCATCAGTCAACCTCGCAGGCGAAGAGATCCCAGCAGCAGCGACCACCGTTTGCGTCTATGTATCGACAGCAGGACCTGTTGTCCGAATCGCACGCGGCCAACGCTGAATTGTCCGGCGGCGCAGTCGAGCGCCGCCTCCCGTATCGCGTGGTGCAGCGGGCGGCCTGAGAACGCCTTGCCGACCGCCCGCGGTACCGCGTTACGAAGCTCCGGCTGCAAACACCGCACCCCGGTGGGACGGGCGAGCCCGAGGCGGTCGTTGCGCCGCTGGCGTCACCGGTCGGCGCCCTGGACGTCTGGTTCGGGCGTGCGGACTTCGGGGTTGATGTCGTCGACACTTCGATGCGAGGTGCGCGGGCCCAGCCAGAGAACCGCGACGCCCACGAGTGCCAACGCGGCGGCCACGACGGCGAACATCGCGCCCGCACCGTAGCGGTGCAGGACCGGTAACAGCAGAAACGGCGAGGCGCCGCTGGACAGGCGGGACAACGAGTAGGTCCAGCCGACCGCTGTGGCGCGCACCTCGGTGGGGAAGATCTCCGCCTGGTAGACGTGGTAGACGTTGGAGAACACGTTGCAGGTGGCGGTGGTCAGGAAGCCGAACAGCACGATCAACGGCGCCGACGACTGCGTGGCGAACAGCAGGCCGAAGCCAGCGACCGCCGCGATCGACCCGACGACCAGGAACTTGCGCTCGAATTTCGCGATGAGCGGGATGGCCATCGCCGACCCGATCGGATATCCGAGGAACGACACCGCACTGAACAGCATCGACGAGGCGACAGGGAAGCCGCGGTTCACGAGGACCAGCGTGGCCAGTGTGCCGAAACCGTAGTAACCGAACGTCTGGAACAGATGGAAGATGACCAGCATCGCCAGTCGGCGGCTGTAGGGGGCGCGGCGCAGTATCGGGAAGGCGGGCCTGGCCGGCGTGTGCAGCCCGTGGTCGGACAGGTCCGCGTCGTGCGTGGCCGCTGACGGTGCGCCCGCGAATCGGGCCAGCACCCGGCGGGCCTCGTCAACGCGCCCGGCGCCGGCCAGCCAGCGCGGTGACTCCGGCAGCCACCGGTTGAGGGCCAGCACGCTCGCGGCACCCACTCCCCCGAAAGCCACGAGCCAACGCCAGCCCGCGATACCGATGGGTGCGCGGCTGCTCAACCAGAACGACAGGAACCCGGCCAGTGGCACCGCCAGGTGGGAGCATGTGTACGCGTAGGCGGCCAGCCGGCCACGCTGCTCCTTCGGCAGCACGTCGGCCAGGTAAGAGTCGGCCACCGGGTAGACGGCGCCGATGCCCACGCCCGCCAGGAACCGCGTGGCCAGCAGCAGCGCGGGGGACGGCACGAACGCGCCCAGCAGGGAGAACACCGAGAACCAGGCGAGGCCGATCAGGAAGCCGTTGCGCCGGCCCAACCGGTCGGCGAGCCCGCCGAAGAACGCCGCGCCGAGGAACATCCCCAAGAATGAGGACGCCAGCATCAGTTTGAGAACGATGTCGCCCACGCCGAATTCACGCCGCATGGCGGTGCCGATGGTGGCAGACAGGAAGATCTCGTAGATCTCGAAGAACAATCCGAGACCCACGGCGACGACGATCTTGCGGTGCACCGGTCCCACCGGCATGTCGTCGAGCGCCTCGCCGATCGAACTCCCCGTCACGCTGACGAGCGTAGTGGCGCAAGACCGGCGCCCCTCCCCGGCGACGGCCCGGCCGGTGGGCTACCCGGCCGCCCAGGGCCCCGGTCCGCCGGCACGGTTTTCCCCTGGGCGGTGGCCGAGCGGTTGTCCGCCTGATCACGGCGCCGGCGCCGCAGCGGCGCCGGCGCGAACGATGCCCCAGCGCCCGCCGTCGCGCCGGACCAAGCCCGCGAGCTCCAGCATCGCCAGGGGCCCCAGCGCCTGCTCGGGTGCGAGGCCCGACCCGACGGCGATTTGCTCGACCGTCACCGCGCCGCGGCCGGGCAGCGCCTCGTACACCCTGCGTTCGGCGTCGCTGAGTTCGTCGAACACGGTGGCGGGGCCGCATTCCTCGGGCGCCAGCTCGCCGATGCGTCCCATCAGCTCGACCACGTGCTCGGCCCGGGTGACCAGTTGCGCGCCGTCGCGCAGCAACGCGTGGCACCCCGCGGACGCCGACGACGTCACGGGGCCGGGCACCGCGGCCACCACCCGTCCCAACGCCCGCGTCCACGCGGCGGTGTTCGCCGCGCCGCTGCGCAACCCGGCTTCGACGACCACGGTGGCGCCGGCGGCTGCGGCCACCAGGCGGTTGCGGGTCAGGAACCGGTGCCGGGCCGGCCGGACGCCGGGCGGATATTCGGTCAACAGCAGGCCGTGCTGGCCGACGCGATGCAGCAGGGCGGTGTGGCCGCTGGGATAGGGGACGTCGATGCCGCCGGCCAGCACGGCCACAGTGACGCCGTCGCTTTCCAGGGCGGCGCGGTGCACCGCGCCGTCGATGCCGTAGGCGCCACCGGAGACGACGGCGACGTCGCGTTCGACCAGCCCGGCCGTCAGGTCGGCGGCCATGTGTTCGCCGTACGCGGTGCACGCGCGCGTGCCCACCACGGCCGCCGCGCGATCCGTGATCTCGTCGAGGCGGGCGGGCCCCAACGCCCACAACACGAGCGGCGGCCCGCCGCGCGGGCGGGCTTGAGCCCCGGTGAACGCGGCGAACGCCAGCACAGGCCACTCGTCGTCATCGGGCGTGATCAGCCGGCCGCCGCGGCGTGCGAGCGTGTCGAGATCGGCGGCCGCACAGTCCATGTGACGCCGGGCCGCGGTATGGCGCGCCAGGTCGCCCTGGACCAGACCGCGGCGGATCGCCTCCGCCGCGTCGACCGGCCCGACGCGCCGCACCAGGGCGGCGAGTTCGGCGCAGGGTGGCTCGGCCACCCGGGACAGATAGGCCCAGGCGCGCCGGACGGGGTCGTCGATCCACGCGGTCATCGCCGGGCCTCCCGTCCCAAGAATCCGCCAAGAATCCGTTCAGGCCGCCGCGGGAGTGTCTGGGTGTCAGCAGCCCGCCGCCTTGAAGCGGCCGGCAACGAACGGAGCCCGCGATGATGACGATGACGATCGGTCGACCGATGATGTGCGCCGCACCCACCCGCCAGCGCAACCCCTGGGCCATCGCGGCGTTCGCCTTGAGCCTGGTCTGCTGGGTGGGCCTGCCGATCCCCCTGCTGAGCGCCGCGCTCGCGTGGATCGCGCTGCGCGACATGGAACGGCGCGGCGAGAGCGGCCGGGCGATGGCGCAATTCGCGCGCGCGTTCGCCGTCCTGGTGACCGTCGCGATCGTGATGCGCGGCGGGCACACCGACTGGTTGCGGATGCTGCACTGGTGATCGCGCCGCGCTCATCGCTGCGCTCCCCCTTGCCGGAAACTCAGCGCGGTGGCTACCTCGTCGGGACCCGGTGAGACCCGGCCGGCTAGATCGGCCAGGCTCCACGCGACGCGCAGCGTGCGGTCGAGGCCGCGGATGCTGAGCAGCCCGCGGTCCAGCGCCCGCTGCAGCGGCACCATCGTCGCGTGGGCCGGCCGGAACTCGCGCCGCAACAGCGGGCCGCTGACCTCGGCGTTGGTGCTGAAGCCGTGCGGTCGCCAGCGGTCGGCCGCGGCCGCCCGCGCTTGGGCCACCCGCCGGCGCACCTCGGCCGTGGGCTCACCCTCGCCGCCGGAGAAGGCGCCCGCGCGGACCGGGTCCATCTGCACCCGCAGGTCGACCCTGTCGAGCAGCGGCCCGGACAGCTTGCCCAGGTAGCGGCGCCTGGTCGCGGCCGCGCAGATGCAGTCCTGGGGGCGGGCCGGCGCGCACGGACACAGGTTGGCGGCCAGGACCAGCTGGAACCGCGCCGGGTAGCAGGCCACGCCGTCGCGGCGGGCCAGGCGAATCTCGCCGTCCTCCAAGGGAGTTCGCAACGCCTCCAGCGCGCTGACGCGGATCTCCGCGCACTCGTCGAGAAAGAGCACGCCGCGATGCGCGCAGCTGACCGCCCCGGGACGCGCCAGCCCCGAGCCGCCACCGACCAGCGCGGCCACGCTCGAGCTGTGATGCGGCGCCACGAAAGGCGGCCGGGTGATCAGCGGCGTCTCGGCCGACAGGAGCCCGGCCACCGAGTGGATGGCCGTCACCTGAAGCGCCTCACTGTCGGTGAGCGGGGGCAACAGCCCCGGAAGCCGTTGCGCCAGCATCGTTTTGCCGACCCCGGGCGGCCCGGTCAGCATGAGGTGGTGCGCGCCCGCGGCGGCGACCTCCACCGCGAACCGGGCCTGCGTCTGCCCCACCACGTCGGCCAGGTCTGCCAGCGGTTCGGGCGCCGCGGCCTGCGTGTGCACGCCGCTGTCCAGGGGCGCGGCGCCGTTGAGCCACTTCTGCAGCTGCCCCAGCGTGCGCACCCCGTACACGTCGATGCCGTCGACCAGGCTGGCCTCGGCGAGGTTGTCGACGGGGACCACGACCGCCGGCCAGCCGTCGCGTTTGGCGGCCAGCACCGCGGGCAGCACGCCGCGCACCGGCCGGACGCGGCCGTCCAGCGACAGCTCGCCCAGCAGCACCGTCTTTTCGAGGCGATCCCAGGGATTCCTGCGCTGCGCCGACAGCACGGACGCGGCCAGGGCGATGTCGTAGACGGAACCGGTTTTGGGCAGCGTCGCCGGCGACAGGGCCAGCGTGAGACGCGCCAAGGGCCAGCTGTTGCCGCAGTTGGCGACGGCCGCGCGGACCCGGTCGCGGGATTCCTGCAGCGCCGCGTCGGGCAGCCCGACCAGGTGCACACCCGGCAGCCCGGACGTGATGTCGGCCTCGATCTCCACGATCTGCCCGTCCACGCCGCGCACCGCGACCGAGAAGGCGCGTCCCAGCGGCATCAGCCGATCCCTTGCAGGTGGGTGAGCTCGGGGGTGCGCCGCCGCCCGATCCGCACGCCGATCACGTCGATGCGCAGCGCGGCCCACCGGCCGTCCTGGCCGGCAAGCCAGAGGCCGGCCAGCCGGCGCAGCCGCCGGACTTTGCGCGGGGTGACGGCGTGCGCCAGGCCGCCGTATCCGTCACCGGTGCGGGTCTTCACCTCGACGAACACCACCGTGCGGGTGATGTCGTCGCAGGCGATCACGTCGAGTTCGCCGTAGCGGCAGCGCCAGTTGCGGTGCAGGATGCGCAGTCCCAGCCGCGTCAGGTGATCCACGGCGAGCGCCTCCCCCAGCGCGCCCAGCTCGATGCGGGTCATCGTCGATTCGGTCGTCATGGGCGCCACCGTGCCCGGTGACCCCGACAGGTCGGCCGGGCGTCGCGGCGGGCGGGCGCCCACGGCGGGTGGTTATCCCCAGTCGGCCGCCCGTCCACAGCCGGCCGGGCGCACTCAGGCGATGCGGTCCGCGCGGGTGTAGACGTTCATCGAGTCCTCCCGCAGGAACGCCACCAGCGTCACGCCGGACTCCTCCGCCAGCGAGACGGCCAGCGAGGACGGCGCGGACACCGCCGCCAGCACCGGGATTCCGGCCATCACGGCCTTCTGCGTCAACTCGAACGACGCCCGGCCGCTGACCAGCAGCACCGTCGCGACCAGCGGCAGCTGCCGATGCTCCAGGGCCCAGCCGAGCACCTTGTCCACGGCGTTATGCCGGCCGATGTCCTCGCGCACCACCAGCATCTCGCCGCCGGCTCCGACCAGCGCCGCGGCGTGCAGGCCTCCCGTGGTATCGAAAACCTTCTGCGCGGAACGCAATTGGGCCGGCATCGCCTTCAGGGTGGCCGCGGCGACGGTCACGGGATCCTCGCCCGGCGCGAAGCGGCTGACCAGCCGCACCGCCTCCAGCGACGCCTTGCCGCACACCCCGCACGACGAGGTCGTGTAGAAGTTTCGCGTGACGTCGAGGTCGGGGGCGGCCACGCCCGCGGCCAGCGTCACGTCCAACACGTTGTAGGTGTTGACGCCATCGTCGCCGCGCCCGCCGCAATACCGGATGCTGACCACGTCGTCGCGGCCCGCGATGACGCCCTCGGTGAGCAGAAACCCTTGCGCCAGCTCGAAATCGGACCCGGGTGTGCGCATCGTCACGGTGATCGGTGCGCCGGCGACCCGGATCTCCAGCGGTTCCTCCACGACCAGGGTCTCCGGCCGCGTGACCGAACGGCCCGCGGTCAGATGTTGCGCGCGCCGGCGCGCGGTGACGTTACCCACCGGCGTTCCACCGGTCGCGGCCCACTAGTCGGATCCCCGCGGGCGCCGATTCTCCACCAGCCCAAACTACAGTGGTCGGCGCCGCGGGCGCCGGGCTCACGCCGTCGACGCGAGCGCGGTCAACGTGTCGGCCGAGGAGTGGATAGGCCGCCAGCCCAACTGCGTCCGGGCCTTCGAGGTGTCCATGACCATCGACGTGCGGGCGGTGTGCAGCCACTCCAGCATCGACGGGATGCGGGGCGCGCGGGACAGCGCCGCGGACGCCGCCGTCGCCGCGACGGCGGGCACCCGCACGGGGCGGCCACCCAGCGCCTTGGCCACGTCGCCCACCGTCACCACCCCGTCGCCGGCGATGTTGTACACCCCCGGCGGCGCCGGCGTCGTGGCCGCCAGCGCGATGGCCGTGGCGACGTCGTCGTGGTGGACCAGCTGCAGCGGGATACCGGGGTCGGGCACGACGGGCTTGAGGATGGGCACCGCCTTCACCACGGCGCGCACCGGGGCGGGCAGTTGATTCCACGGCATCGCGTCGGCCAGGGCGGTGGCGTTAGGGCCGGCGACGATGCACGGCCGCAGCACGAAGACCTCCAACGACGAGTCCGCGGTGATCTCGGCCAGCAACTCCTCGCACGCCGCCTTCTGGGCGGAGTAATAATGCTCGGCCGAGCCGCGGGTGGGCACATCCTCGGTCAACGGAACGGGATTGTCGGTGTGGTACCCGTAGGCCGCCACCGACGACGTGTAGACCAGGCGGCGGGTTCGCGGGCTGGCCGCCGTCGCCTCGAAGACGTTGCGGGTGCCCTGCAGGTTGATGCGGGCGCTTTCCCCCCGCGAGCCCATGATGATGAACGCCAGGTGGATCACCACGTCCGCCTGCGCGACCAGGGCGTCGACGGCCTCGCGGTCGAGGATGTCGCCCTGCTGGTAGGTGGTCTTGGTCCACCCGCGCGACGACGGGTCGAACGGCCGGCGGGCCATCCCGATGATGGCGTCCACCGCGGGTTCGCGCTCCAGGGCCGTCACCGCGGAGACCCCGATCTCGCCCGTCGGCCCGGTCACCGCCACGGTCACTCCCATCCCTCGATGGTTCCCGCCGCCACCGCGCCGAAACCACACCGTGGGAAACCTCACGCCGCGCGCGGCGCCATCCTTCGGGACGGCCCGGCGCCGGGCATCCGGTGTCGCGATTCGCCAGTGCAACGGGCGCGGTACCCGTATTGTCGTCGGGTGTTTTCTTTGGTCAGCGGCAGTGGCTCGACGACGCGCCCGCGCAGGGGCGACCGCACCGAACAGCACGTGAGGCGCGCGCCGGCGACCGATAATCTACGGCGATGACCGCAGGTCGCGATGCCGACACCGCAGGAAAAGAGGCCCGGCGTGGGAGATGATCCGAAGGCTGGCCCCGCAGCACCACTGCCAGGAGGGGAGAAAGCCGACCCGGGGACGGTTTTCGCGGCGCTGGCCGAGATCATCTACCAAGGCTCCGACGCCAACGAGATGTACGCGGCGATCTGCGTCGCCGCCACCCTGGTGGTCCGCGGGTGTGACCACGCCAGCCTCCTGGTCCGCGACGGCGACCGCTACGTCACCGTCGGCGCCAGCGACCGGATCGCGCAGCACATCGACGAGTTGGAGCGGCGCTCCGGAGACGGCCCGTGCATCGACGCGATCGAGGAGGAAACCCCGCAGATCGAGCCCGACCTCACCCGGCCGTCGCTGTGGCCGCAGCTGGCGAAAGTGCTGATCGCCGACACCCCCGTGCGCGGCGCCATGGGCTTTCGGCTGCTGGTGGACAAGCGCAAGGGCGCCGCGCTCAACCTGTTCAGCGACACCCCCAACACCTTCGACGCCGAGGCCGCCGGCCGGGCCGCGGTGCTGGCCGCGTTCGCCAGCGTGGCCATCAACGCCGTCGCCAAGGGCGAGGATTCGGCGAGCCTGCGGCGCGGGCTGCTCAGCAACCGGGAGATCGGCAAGGCCGTCGGCATGCTGATGCTGCTGCACGAGCTGGGCGAGGACGAGGCGTTCGACCTGCTGCGCCGGCACTCCCAGGCGCTCAACATCAAGCTGGCCGACGTGGCGCGCGAGGTGATCGACCGGCGCGGGCAGCTGCCGTCGGCCGAGCAGCAGGGCTAGGGCCCGCTATTCGGGCAGCCGCAGCTCGGGCTTCTCGACCTCTTCGATGTTGACGTCCTTGAAGGTGACGACCCGCACCTGCTTGACGAACCGCGCCGGCCGGTACATGTCCCACACCCACGCGTCGGACAGGCGCAACTCGAAGTAGACCTCGCCGTCAGCGTTGCGCGGCACCATCTCCACGCTGTTGGCCAGGTAGAAACGCCGCTCGGTTTCCACGACGTAGCTGAACTGACCGACGATGTCCTTGTATTCGCGGTACAGCGAGAGCTCCATCTCGGTTTCGTACTTCTCGAGATCTTCTGCGCTCATCTGCCACTCATCCGCTCGGACGTCCTTCTTAGTGATGCTTCCCGAACCATCTTTCCTCACCGATATCCGTTGCGCTCCAGCGGAGGGTCGGGATCGCACTCGGCGACCACCCGGCCGCCGGAGCCGGCCGGTGCCAGGGCGACCCGCCGGACGTTGATGAACGACCGGCGATGTTCGGGGCACGGGCCCAGCCGCGTCAACGCCGAGCCGTGCGCCGGGGTGCTGTAACCCTTGTGGTCGGCGAAGCCGTACCCGGGGTGGTCGGCGTCCATCGCGACCATCAGCCGGTCGCGGCTGACCTTCGCCAGCACGCTGGCGGCGGCGATGCACGCCGCGACCGCGTCCCCGCCGATCACCGGCAGCGACGGGACGGCCAGGCCGGGCACCCGGAAGCCGTCGCTGAGCACGTAGCCGGGCCGCATCGGTAGGCCGGCGACCGCGCGGCGCATGCCCTCGATGTTCGCCACGTGGACGCCGCGGCGGTCCACCTCGGCCGGCGGGATGAAGACCACGTGGTAGGCCAGCGCGTAGCGGCGGATCACCGGGAACAGCTTCTCCCGCGCCGCCTCTGTCAACTTCTTCGAATCGTCAAGCGCCGCAAGGCTTTCCAGGCGGGTGGGCCCGAGCACGCAGGCCGCCACCACCAGCGGGCCCGCGCAGGCGCCACGACCGACCTCGTCGACGCCGGCCACCGGACCCAGCCCGCTGCGGTACAGCGCCGACTCCAGGGTGCGCAACCCCGACGATTTGCGGATCACCGTCCGCGGCGGCCAAGTGCGGATCATGCGCGGCCCACGGCTAGGAATTCTGCTGCGGGTTCACCGTTTCCACACCACGCCATCGCGTCGGCGGCCACACGATGAACCTGGCCTTGCCGATGACGTTGGCCACCGGCACGGTCCCCGACATGGGGTCGCCGGTACACAACACGCCCTTGAGCGCCTCCGCCGGGACACTGGTGCAGTGCGCCCGCGAGTCCGCGGAGTGCGTGCGGTTGTCCCCCATCACCCACAGCCGCCCGGGCGGGACGGTGACGGGCCCGAACTCGCTGCCCAGGCAGGGGTACACGGCCGGGTCCGCCATCATGGTCGACGGGTCGAGGTAGGGCTCCTTCAGCGGCCGGCCGTTGACGGTCAGGCCGGTGTCCGCGCGGCACTGCACCGTCTGGCCGCCGACCGCGATCACCCGCTTGACCAGGTCGTTCTCGTCGGGCGGGACGAACCCGATGAACGACAGCGCGTCCTGCGCCCAGCGCAGCACGGTGTTGTTGGACCGGATCGACTTGTAGCCCAGGTTCCACGGCGGCGGCCCCTTGAACACGATGACGTCGCCCGGGCTCGGCGGGTGGAACCGGTAGGTGATCTTGTCGACCATGATCCGGTCGCCGACGCAGCCCGTGCAGCCGTGCAGCGTGGGCTCCATCGACTCCGAGGGAATCAGGTAGGGCCGCGCGACGAACGTCAGCATCACGTAGTAGAGCACCACCGCGATGACCGCCAGGATCGCGAACTCCCGCAGCGTCGAACGCTTGCCGCCGTCCTTGGCGTCCGCGTCGGGGTCCGGTTCGGCGGGTTCCGGGATCGCGGGGCCCGCCGCGGCAGCCTCGCCGGCAGGCGGGTCCGCGTCGCGGGTCGAGACCTTGGGCTCCGGCTGTCCGGCGTCGCGCTGGGGCTCGGGGGTATCGGTCACGAGATCAGCGTAGCCAGCCGGCGTCGCGGCTGCGGTGCACCGCCCCCGGACCGATCTGTCCAAACCGCGGCGCCGCCAACGCGTCTGGAGGTCAGCGCTTTTCCTTGATCTTGGCCTTCTTGCCGCGCAGCTCGCGCAGGTAGTACAGCTTGGCGCGGCGCACGTCACCCCGGGTCACGACCTCGAGGTGGTCGATGTTGGGCGAGTGCACGGGGAAGGTCCGCTCGACGCCGACGCCGTAGCTCTCCTTGCGCACCGTGAAGGTCTCGCGGATGCCACCGCCCTGCCGGCGGATCACCACGCCCTTGAACACCTGGATACGCTCCTTGGCGCCCTCGATGACCTTGACGTGCACGTTGATGGTGTCACCCGGGCCGAAAACCGGGATGTCGTCGCGCAGCGACGTCTGATCGACGAAGTCCAGCCGGTTCATCTGAGAAGACACTTCCTTGCGGTCGCGGTCAGCAGCGGCCACCCGGGACGGGCGGCCGCCGAGCCGATGGTTCTAGGCATCTTGCGCGTCTCGCAGCAGGCGGAATGCGGCCGGACCGGCCTGCAACCGCTGGAGACAACTGGTCAATTGTGCCAGATGCGCCCCATCCGGCGAAAATCACAGCGATTCGGCGGTTCGCGGCGAGCCAAACCCGCTGGTGAATGGTACATATGACTGGGGTCAGAACGCGCTCACCCGCACTTTGGCGTGATGGCCGGGTCCGGTGGCGCGCGGCGGCCCGCATCCGTGTCCGTCGGCACGGTGTGTCGGTACGTCGGAGGAATCTCATGCGGGTACGGCCGCTGACCCTGTTCACCGCCACAGCGGCGGTGGCGTTGGTGGTCGCCGCCGGCTCCGAGGCGCGGGTGCAGGCCCGGGCCTACAGCCTGCCCGTCTATGCCGCGCCCGCGCAGGCGCTGACGGCGCCGTCGCCCCGGCCGACGCAGTCGGCCGAACTGCTGCTCGAGGCGGCCCTGCCGCAACAGCAGCCGCCGCTGTCCGACGCCGGGCTTGGGCCACTGCAGGCCCGCGTCCAGCAGGCGATCGACGCGGCCGCGGCCAGCGGCGCCGCGGTGTCGGTCGCCATCCTCGACCGCGTCACCCACCGGCTGGTCAGCAGCGGCAACGGCCAGATCATCGGGACCGCCTCGGTCGCGAAGCTGTTCATCGCCGACGACCTGCTGCTGCACGAGTCCCAGGGCAAGGCCGCGCTGGCCCCGGAGGACCGCCAGGCGTTGGACGCGATGCTGCAATCCTCCGACGACGGCGCCGCCGAGCGGTTCTGGGGCCAGGGCGGCGGGTCGGCCATCATCACCGAGGTCGCGGCCCGGTACGGCCTGGGCTCGACCACCCCGCCGAGCGACGGCCGGTGGTGGAACACGATGAGCTCGGTCACCGACCTGATCCGCTACTACGACATGCTGCTCGACGGGTCGGGCGGGCTGCCGCCCGCGCAGGCCAAGATCATCGAGAACGACCTGGCCCGGTCCACGCCGAACGGGCTCGACGGCTACCCGCAGCGGTTCGGCATCCCCGACGGCCTCTACGCGGAGCAGGTCGCCGTCAAGCAGGGCTGGATGTGCTGCATCGGCGCCGACTGGATGCACCTGTCGACGGGCCTGGTGGGCGCCGACCGCCGCTACATCATGGTGGTCCAGTCGCTGCAGCCCTCCGACGAGGCGACCGCGCGGGACACCATCACCCAGGCGGTCAAGACGATGTTCCCCGAGGGCCGTATCGACCCGCCGCGCCGCGGGCTCTAACCCGACGCGTCCGGGCCGGGCGGTTCCAGCAGCTCGGGCCGACGCTCCCGGGTGCGCTGCAGCGACACCTCGCGCCGCCACGCCGCGACCCGCCCGTGGTCGCCGGAGAGCAAGACGTCGGGAACGTCGAGCCCGCGCCAGCTGGGTGGCCGGGTGTAGCTGGGGCCCTCCAGGCGCCGGTCCAGCGCCGGCGCGTGCGAATCCTCGCGGTGCGACGCCGGGTTGCCGAGCACGCCGTCGAGCAGCCGCAGCACCGACTCGATCATCACGAGCGCCGCCGACTCGCCGCCCGGCAGCACGTAGTCGCCGATGGAGACCTCTTCCACCCGCATCCGCCGCGCGGCGTCGTCGACGACCCGTTGGTCGATGCCCTCATAGCGGCCGCAGGCGAACACCAGGTGCGCCTCGGCGCTCCAGCGCTGCGCCGTCGCCTGGGTGAACAGCGCGCCCGCGGGCGTCGGCACGGCCAATAACGTGTCGGCCGAACAGATCTCGTCGAGGGCCGCGCCCCACACCGGCGCCTTCATGACCATGCCCGGGCCGCCGCCGTAGGGGGCGTCGTCGACCGAGCGGTGCACGTCATGGGTCCACCGCCGCAGGTCGTGCACCCGCAGGTCGACGAGTCCGGACTGAATAGCCTTGCCGGGCAACGCCTCTCGCAGCGGGTCCAGGTAGGCCGGGAAGATGGTGACGACGTCGATTCGCATGAGCCGCTACCCCAGGTCCAGCAGGCCCTCGGGCGGATCGATCTCGACGACCCCGTCGCCCAGCGACACGTCGGTGACGATCGCGCCGACGAACGGCACCAAGACCTCGGGGCTTTGGCCCGCGACCGCGCCGGCCCCGCGCCGCACCGCCAGCAGTTCACCGGCCGCGGTGTGCAGCACCTCGGCCACCACCCCGATCTCCTCGCCGGCGACCGTGCGGACGCGCAGCCCCTCGAGCTGGTGGTCGTAGTAGGTGTCCGGCTCGTCGATCGGCGGCAGGTCGTCGGAATCGACGACGAACAACGCGCCGCGCAGCGCGTCGGCGGCGTCGCGGTCGGTCACGCCGGCGAACCGCACCAGCAGCCGGCCGCCGTGCTCGCGCACGCCGTCGACCACGCAATCGCGTTCCCAACCGGCACGGGAGTGCTTGGCGCGCAACGTGTTACCCGAGGCGAAGCGGGCCGCGGGGTCGTCGGTGCGGACCTCCACCACCACCTCGCCGCCGATGCCGTGCGCCTTCACCACGCGCCCGACCGTCAACTCCAAGGGAGCTCCTTGAGCGGTTACTGGTCGGTGTCCACCACGTCGACGCGGATCCCGCGACCGCCGATGCCGGCGACCAGGGTGCGCAACGCGGTCGCGGTGCGGCCCCCTCGCCCGATCACCTTGCCCAGGTCGTCGGGATGGACGTGGACCTCGACCGTGCGCCCGCGGCGACTGGTCACCATGTCCACGCGGACATCGTCGGGGTTGTCGACGATCCCGCGGACCAGATGCTCGACAGCGTCAACGACGACCGTACTCACCTGCGTCAGCTCTCGGTCGCCGACTCGGCCTGCTCGCCGGCCTCGGCCGGCGCCTCGCCCTCGGGGGCCGCGGACTCGGCGTCGGGGGCTTTCGCGGTCGCCTTCTTGGCCGGGGCCTTCTTCTTCGGCGTGGTGGCCTCGGTGGTGGGTCCGCCCTCGGCGGCGGCCAGCGCGGCGTTGAACAGCTCCAGCTTGCTGGGCTTGGGCGGCGCGACCTTCAGGGTGCCCTCGGCGCCGGGCAGACCCTTGAACTTCTGCCAGTCACCGGTGATCTTCAGCAGCTTGAGCACGGGCTCGGTGGGCTGGGCGCCGACCGACAGCCAGTACTGGGCGCGCTCGGAGTCGATCTCGATCAGGCTCGGCTCTTCCTTCGGGTGGTAACGGCCGATGACCTCGATCGAGCGGCCGTCGCGCCGGTTGCGCGCGTCGGCGACGGCGATGCGGTACTGGGGGTTGCGGATCTTGCCAAGCCGGGTGAGCTTGATCTTGACAGCCATGGTTGAGCGAAATCTCCTGTGGGGTGTCACGCTGCAATTCAGCGATCGGGGCGGGATGCCCGGACCCGGTTTTGCCTCGCGTTTCCGACCGGCGGGCGGGCACTCGCGAGTGGGTCGCGCGCCGGACAGCCGCCTATTGTGCCAGAACGGGGCGCCCGGACAGAAATGCGCGGTCCCCGTGCGGCGAGATTGCCGCCATGGTCGCGATCCGGGCGCCGGCGCAGCCCTGGCGGCAATCTCGCCGCACGAAGCAGCCCGGGCGTCACATCACCTTCTGGAAGACCTTCGTCTCGACGCGCCGGGTCATCCGCCAGCCCTGAGGCGTGCGCACGAATTCGTCGTCGTACCACAGCGCGCAGAACATCACCTGCTCCCCCGCTTTTCCCGCCTCGTCGGGGAACACCATCGGGTTGAAGCAGATGACCCGCGACGAGGCGGTGTCCCCGTCGACGTCGACCGAGAAGTTGCCGAGCATGTGGGCGTAGACGGGGAAGTTGGGCAAGACCTCACTGAGCCACTTCTTGACCTCGGGGTAACGGCCCTCGATGCCGCCGAAGGCGGTGTAATCGATGTAGGCGTCTTCGGTGAAGACCTCGTCGAGGTCGTCGAAGCGGCGCTGGTCGATGGCGGTGGAGTAGTCCACCATCAGCTGCTGGATCTCGAGGCGGTCGGAGATTTCGGCCAGGCTCAACATGCCTCGAGACAGTACTGAACATCGCCGCGAAAATGGGTCGGAAGTTAGACTTTGCGCCCATGCGCAAGCTCATGGCCCTCGTGACCAAGGTGCCCGCCGCGCTGGTCGCGCTCGGCACGTGCACGGCCACCGTCGTGACCGGCACCGCGTGGGCGGACAGCATGCAGCCGGTCGGCTCGATGCCCATCCCCGACGGCCCGGCGCAGACCTGGATCGTCGCCGACCTGGACAGTGGCCAGGTGCTGGCCGGGCGCGACCAGAACGTCGCGCACCCACCGGCCAGCACCATCAAGACGCTGCTCGCACAAGTCGTCCTGGATTCGGTCAGCCTGGACTCCACCGTCGTCGCCGACGTCGCCGACACCGAGGTCGAGTGCAACTGCGTCGGCATCAAGCCCGGCCGCACCTACACCGCGCGCCAACTCCTGGACGCCCTGCTGCTGGTGTCGGGTAACGACGCCGCGAACACCCTGGCGCACATGCTGGGCGGCCCCGAGGTCACGGTCGCCAAGATGAACGCCAAGGCGGCCTCGCTGGGCGCCGCCAGCACGCACGCGGCCACGCCGTCCGGCCTGGACGGCCCCGCCGGCTCGGGAGCGTCGACGGCCCACGACCTGGCGGTGATCTTTCGCGCTGCCATGGCCAATCCGGTGTTCGCGCAGATCACGGCCGAGCCCTCGGCGATGTTCCCCGGCGACAACGGCGACCACCCGATCGTCAACCAGGACGAGCTGCTGCAGCGCTACCCCGGCGCCATCGGCGGCAAGACCGGGTTCACCAACGCCGCCCGCAAGACCTTCGTCGGGGCCGCGGCCCGCGGCGGCCGCCGGCTGGTGATCGCCATGATGTACGGGCTGATCCATGAGGGCGGCCCCACCTACTGGGACCAGGCGGCCACGCTGTTCGATTGGGGCTTCGCGCAGAGCCCGCAGTCCAGCATCGGCTCGCTGTAGTCAGTCCGCACCCGGCCGGGCCGCCGCCGCCAGCAGCGCGGCGAGCACGGGAATCCGTTGGGCCGCAATGGCCGGCTGCGGCAACACGCCCTCCACCACGGCGGCCCCGTCGAAGACGTTGGTCATCAGAGCCACCAGCACGGGGAAGGTGTCCTCGGCGAAGCCGTCGGCGCCGGGCAGCGCCCGGGCCGCGTCGTGGATCTTGGCGGCGTACTGGCCCAGCTCGTGGCGCAGGGTGGCCCTGAGCTTGTCGTCGGTGCGGGCGGCGATCAGCAACTCGTAGAGCACCGCGTTGGCCGGGCCCGCGGTCAGGTCGCGCAGGATCACCAGCGCCGCCTCCAGCGCAGGCTGGTCGGCGGGAATCTCCGCGACGCCCTTGGTGAACGACTCCAGCTGCCGGCGCAACACCTCCGAGGCCGTCGCGGCCATAAAGTCGCCCATGGTGTCGAAATGCCGGAACAGGGCCCCCACCGACACCCCGGCACGCTTGGTGATCACCGCGGCCGACGCCCGGGCGTAGCCCACCTCGACGATGGTCGCGATGCAGGCGTCGAGCAGCCGGCCGACGGTCTCCTCGCGGCGCTGCTGCTGGGTGCGGGCCACCTCAGGCCCCGGCGCCCGCCGCGACGCCGCCGCGCTCCCGCGCGCCCGCACGCAGGTACCGGCCCGAACGGCAGGTCCGTCCGTAGCCCTCGCGGAACTCGCCGCGCTCGTAGACGACCACCCCGCCCACGCCGGTCGCCAGCACGGCGTCGTCGTTGCGGTTCACCATGCGGCGCAGGCCGCCGTAGAACGGCACCTCCTCCTCGTGGTAACCGTCCACCGCGTCGTCGAGGCCAGCGGGGTCGATGACGACGAAGTCGGCCCGGTCGCCGCGGCGCAGCGTGCCGGCGTCGATCCCGAACCACTCCCCCAGCTCTCCGGTGAGGCGGTGCACGGCCTGCTCGATCGACATGAAGGGCGCGCCACCGCGGTGGGCGTCGCGGGTGCGCTTGAGCATCCGCAGGGCGAAGTTGTAGAACGCCATGTTGCGCAGGTGCGCCCCGGCGTCGGAGAAGCCCATATGCACGCTGGTCTCCGTGGCCAGCGCGTCGAGCAGCTTCGGGCGGTGGTTGGCGACCGTGGTGGTCCACCGCACGTTGCGTTCGCCGTTGTCGACCAGCACGTCGAGGAACGCATCGAGCGGGTGCAGACTCCGCTCGTCGGCGATCGCCCCGAAGCTCTTGCCGATCAGCGACGCGTCCGGGCATTCGACGATCACCGCGTCGTGAAAGTCGCGGTGCCACAGCGACGGCCCGAGTTTGACGCGGTCGAACTCGCGACGGAATTTCCGGCGATAGTCCCGGTCGGCCAGTAATGCGTTGCGCTGCAATTGGTCTCGCAGATGCAGGGCGGCGGTGCCGGCGCCGAACTCCTCGAAGACCGGCAGGTCGATGCCGTCGGAGTACAGCTCGAACGGCACCGGCAGGTGCTGGAACCGCACCTGCGCGCCCAGCAACTTGTTGAGGAAGCGGGTCGCCGGGCCGAACATGTAGACCGACAGCGGCATGGACTTGGCGTCGGCGGAGACCAGCATGCTCATCCGAACACTCTTGCCCCAGTTCAGGATTCGGCTGCTGGCGAAGAAGAACAGCATCCCGGTTGACGGCTTGGCCACGTTGGGCGCGCTCTGCAGGATCCGCCGCCGCCGGCGCAGCACCTTGAGCAGTCGGCGCCGTTCCCGCCAGGTCGCGAACGTGGACGGCAGGGCACGCGAACGGAAGCGCTCGCCGTCCAGCTTGTCGATGGCGGCGTCCATGCCGGACATCCCGAGCATCCCGGCGTCGAGCGCCTCGTCGAGCAGGCGCGCCATGGTGGCCAGCTCGTCGTCGGTGGGTCGGACGGCGGCGTCGGTGGCGCGCTCGAGTCCGAGCACGGCCGTGCGCAGGTCCGAATGCCCAAGCAGCGAGCCGACATTGGGCCCCAGCGGCAGGGCGTCGAGCGCCTTGACGTATTCGGCCGCCGTCGACCAGGTGCGGTTGGAGTGCAACGCGCCGAACACGAATTCGCGCGGTACCGCCTCCACCCTGCTGAACAGGTCGGCGGCGTCCTCGGAATCGGCGTACACCGTCGACAGCGAGCAATTGCCCAGCAGCACGGTGGTGACGCCGTGGCGCACCGACTCCCGCAGCCCGGGGTCCAGCAACACCTCGGCGTCGTAATGGGTGTGCACGTCGATGAAGCCGGGCACGATCCACTTGCCGCCCGCGTCGATCACCTCGGGGCAGCCGGTCTCGTCCAGCGGCCCGGTGGAGACCGTGGCGACCACCCCGTCGCGGATGCCTAGGGTGCGCGTCCGCGGCGCGCTGCCGGTGCCGTCGAACCACAGTCCGTCGCGGATGATCACGTCGTAGGCCACGCTGCCCTCCCGGTCGTCGTGCGGCCACCCTAGCGTAGATAGTGAGCACTCGCAATCTTTTCGGCGCGGCGCGCGCGGCCGTGTGCCGATGTGAGTCTGCGTTACCGCTCGCCGTTGGGGCGGTACGGCGACAGCGTCGGCGCGGCGGCGCCCGGGCTCTCGGGCGGCTTCGCGGGATCCGGCACCGCGACGGCCGGCGGCACCTCGCCCCGGCGGCTGGCGACCGCGGGGATCCGGATGACGGCCGACTGCTGACCGCACTCGTTGGTCTGGACGGTCACGGTCTCCTCGCCGACGAAGTCACCCGGCGGCTGCGGTCGCAACGCCAGCACCAGCGTCGTGCTTTGCGTGGCCTGCGACCCGTCCGGGCCGAAGCACGGGAAGTCCAGGTCCACCGGCTGCGACAGCCACTGCCCGTCGGTGAACCGCAGGAAGAACACGCCCCCGCCGGGCGACATCGCCCGCGAATGGTCGTTGTCGTCGAGTTGGGCGGCGGCGGCCGTGCAGGCCTGCGGGCCGCACGACGACCGGAACGCCCACCAGGTCCGGATGTCCGGCGGCTGCGGGTCGGCCACGTCGTTGTAGGTCTGCTTGGTGCGTTCGGTCTCGAGGCGGAAACTGCCGTCGAGCTGGGCGGCGGGCGGCGGCGCGGCGGTCACGGGCCCGGGCACGGCGGTGATCGACGGCGCCGGCCCCGCCACCGGGGCGGGCCGCGACGCGGTGTGCCGCCCGAGCGCGACGCCCGCGGCCAGCGTCCCGAGCTGGCCCGGCTCGACGAGGTCTTCGCCAAGGCGCTGGCCCGCGACCCCGGTGATCGGTTCGCCACCTGCCGGGACTTCGCCGAGGCGGCCGCCGAGCAGGTGGGCGGCGCCGGCGCGGGCCGCGGATACGAGGCCCGCCGGAAACGACGCGCGGCCGCCGAGCGGCCGACCGTGCACGGGCTCGACGACATCGCCACCCTGGACGCCGCGGACCAGGCGGCAAGCCAGGCGGCCGCCGGACCGCCGCCGCGTCGGTCCCGGCGTAGATCGGCACGCCGGCCGCGCGCGCCGAGGCGATCTGGCCGACCCCGCGGGCGTGCAGA
>NZ_LZKC01000272.1:0-21514 GCF_001672685.1 Mycobacterium sp. E2462 | reverse complement strand
CCGAGGGCGCCGTGGCGGCGTTGGCCGAGGTGCGCAGCCGGACGTTCTTCGTCACCAACAACGCGTCGCGCAGCGCCTCGTCGTCGCGGCCCAGCGCCAGCAGGGTGTCGGCGTAGGAGTAGAAGAGCCTGGCCGCGGTCGTGCCGGTGCGGGAGGGGTCCAGCGCCGGCGTGGACAGCACCGTCAGCGCCTGCTCCAGCTGACCGAGGTCGGCGCGCGCCCCGGCCGCGACGATGCGCAGCTCGTCGGCGTCGTCGCCGCTGAGTTGGGCGGCCTCGGGCCCCCGCGCGAGTTCGATGGCCCGCTCCGGGCGGCCAAGCCCGCGCTCGCAATCCGCGATCAGCGCCAGCAGGGCGGACTTGCTGCCCATCCGGCGCGCCGCCCGCAGCTCGGCCAGCGCCTGCGCCCAGTCGCCGCAGTGGTAGGCGGCGATGCCGACCGCCTCGCGGATGGCCGCGATCCTGCTGGACCGCGCCCGCGCCGCGCGGGCGTGCTGCAGCGCGGCCTCCGGGTCCTCGTCGAGCAGCTTCCCGGCGGCGACCAGGTGCCGGGCGACCGCGTCGGCGGTGGCGCGGTCCAGCGTGCTCAATTCGCCGCGGATCTCGGGCGCCAGCTGCTTGGCCTCGACGTCGGCCGGGATCGTGGGCCCCTCGTGGCGGGCATCGGCGCGGACATCGTTGCGGGCGTCGGCCTGCTGTGGCTGCGACGGCCGCGCCCGGCCCGGGCCCGACCAGGAGCCGTCGCGCTCCCGGCGCGGTCCGCGCCGCGGCGGGACACCGCCGGTGCCCGGGCGCGGTCGCCGTTCGCCGCGCTGCCCCTGCCTGTCGTCGACCACGCTGCCGAGAATACGGGCAGCGCTCAGGCCTGCAGCCGGTTGGGCATGAGCGGCGCGATCACCGCCGGGCAGTACGTCGCGATGGCGACGATGGTGAACTTGCCCGCCATTTCGCGGGACATCCCGTTACTCTCGGCCATTCTCGCCGCCACCGCGTCGAACGACCCGCCGGGCGTGAACAACATGGGGCAGACGGACTCGCCCAGCGCCAGCGTCGGCGCCGGCTGGCTGTAGGAGATGCCGGCGGTGGTCAGCGCCGATAGGAACGCGTTGCCCAGCATGTCCGCCCGGATGGGCGCCGAAAGCGCCGCGCCCAGCGCCGCGAGCCCGGTGACCGCCCCCAGCATCGGCAGGACGGTGGACCGCACACGCGACGCGAAAATCACCGTGACAACAGTGGCCGCCGCGGGTCACCTCCGCGACACGGTGAGGTAACGGTTTGCGCACGCGGGCGTTTCGCGGCCGGGGCCCGCCGGGGCGGCGGTGCTACACGCGCTCGACGCCGGCGACCGTGCGCTTGCCGCGGCGCAGCACCAGCCAGCGGCCGTGCAGGAAGTCCGACGGCTCGGGCGTCCAGTCCTCGCTGTCGACGCGCGCGTTGTTGACCGAGACGCCGCCCTCGTTGATGGTGCGGCGCGCGGCCTTCTTGCTCTCGGACAGGCCGGTGGCCACCAGCAGGTCGACGATGCCGTCCGGGCCGCCGGGTTTGAGCTCGGCGACCGAGGTCTCCCGCAGCGCGGCCGTCAGGGTCGCCTCGTCCAGGCGGTCCAGCTCGCCCTGCCCGAACAGCGCGCGGCTGGCGTGCTCGACCGCCTCGGTGGCCGCGTCGCCGTGCACCAGCACGGTCAACTCGCGGGCCAGCCGCCGCTGCGCGGCGCGCTGCTGCGGGCGCTCGGCCGTCGCGGCCGCCAGCTCGCTCAGCTCGTCGGGCGACAGGAAGGTGAACCACCGCAGGTAGCGGATGACGTCGGCGTCGGCGGTGTTGAAGAAGTACTGGTACCAGGCGTACGGCGTGGTCAGCTCGGGGTCCAGCCAAAGGCTGCCGCCGCCGGTGGACTTGCCGAACTTGGTGCCGTCGGCGGCGGTCACCAGCGGCACGGTCAGCGCGTGCACCGACGCGCCGAGCTGCTGGCGGACCAGCCGCACGCCGGCGATGATGTTGCCCCACTGGTCCGAGCCGCCGATCTGCAGGCTGCAGCCGTAGCGGCGGTGCAACTCGACGTAGTCGTTGGCCTGCAGGAGCATGTAGCTGAACTCCGTGTAGGAGATGCCGTCGCCCTCGAGGCGCCGCCGCACCGTGTCCCGGTCCAGCATGACGTTGACCGAGAAGTGCTTGCCGATGTCGCGCAGGAAGCCGATCGCCGACAGCGGCGCGGTCCAAGCCAGGTTGTTGACGACGATGGCCCCGGTCGGCGAGTCGTCGAAGTCGACGAAGCGTTCCAGCTGGCCGCCGATGCGCTCGGCCCACGCGGCGACGGTGTCCGCCTCGTGCAGGCTGCGCTCGCCGACGTCGCGCGGGTCGCCGATCATGCCGGTGGCCCCGCCCGCCAGCACGATCGGGCGGTGCCCGGCGCGCTGGAACCGGCGCAGCGCCAGCAACGGCACCAGGTGTCCGGCGTGCAGGCTGGGCGCGGTCGGGTCGAAGCCGGCGTAGACGGTCAGCGGCGCGCGCTGGGCCTCGGCGGCCAGCGCTTCGAGATCGGTCGACTGGGCGATCAGGCCGCGCCAGTCGAGCTCGTCGAGGATTCCAGAAGACATCGCGGACGACTTTAGTCGCTGGTCCCGGGGGCGGGCGCCCGCGGACTTCGCCGGTACGCCGACACCTCCGGCCGCCCCGGCAGCCACAGCCGCCACGGCCGGTCCGCGGCCTGGCTGACTCCGACGCGCGGACCGGACTGCGCCGTCAGGGGTTCGTGCAGCTCCACCAGCACCGGACTGGCCGGGTCGAACACGTCGACGCCGTTGTCGTCCATGACGATGCCCAGCGCCGCGCACAGGTTGCCGGGGCCGCGGGCGAGCGCCGGGGCGCGCACCAGCTCGCCGCGGCGCGCGCGAGCCACGTCGGCGCCGTCCTCGATGGCGGCCGCCCGCAGCAGGACGGCCGCGGCGGTGCCGTCGGGTCCGCACGAGACGTTGGCGCACACGTGGATTCCGTGGCTGCGGTAGGTGTAGAGCCGCCCCGGCGGCCCGAACATCACGCCGTTGCGGCCGCTGCGACCGCGGTAGGAGTGGGCGGCGGCGTCCGGCCACGGCCCGTCCGGCACCCCGCCGTACGCCTCCACCTCGACGACGACGGCCCGCACGCCGCGGCAGGACAGGGTGGCGCCGAGGAGCCGGTGCGCGGCCGCGACCGGATCGACCAACAGCTGGTCTGCGGCCTCAACCACTTCAGCTCCTCGGATCCGGCGCACATCGGGCTTTCGGTAACCTACCGGCACCCGCACGTCCGAAGGAGCCCGCTGATGCATGGGATCGACCCGGCCGCCACCGCGTGGCTGCTGGCCAGCACCGCGCTGGTCTTGCTGATGACCCCCGGCCTGGCGATCTTCTACGGCGGCATGGTGCGCATCACCGGCGTGCTCAACATGATCATGATGAGTTTCATCTCGATCCCGTTGGTGACGGTGACGTGGCTGTTGCTCGGCTACAGCCTGGCGTTCTCCGACGACGGTGCCGGCGGCCTGATCGGCGGCCTCAAGCACGTCGGGATGCTGGGCATCGGCCCCGACACCGCGCACGGCGCAGTGCCCGAATTGCTGTTCGCCACCTTCCAATTGACGTTCGCGATCATCACGGCCGCGCTGGTCAGCGGCGCGATCGCCGACCGCGCCCGGTTCGCCGCCTGGATGGTGTTCGTGCCGATCTGGACCCTCGTGGTGTATTCGGTTGTCGCGCATTGGGTGTGGGGTCCCGGCGGCTGGCTGGCCAAGATGGGCGTGCTGGACTACGCGGGCGGGCTGGTAGTGGAAATCGTCTCGGGCGCTTCGGCGTTGGCCTTGGCGCTAGTGCTCGGCCCGCGCATCGGCTTCAAGAAGGACGCCATGCGACCGCACAGCCTGCCGTTCGTGTTGCTCGGTGTCGGCCTGCTGTGGTTCGGCTGGTTCGGCTTCAACGCCGGATCGGCGTTGGCGGCCAACGGAACCGCCGCCGCCATCTTCCTCAACACCTTGGTCGCCGGGTGCCTCGGCATGCTCGGCTGGCTCGCGGTCGAACAGACCCGCGACGGCCGGCCCACGACCTTCGGCGCGGCGTCCGGGGTGGTCGCCGGGCTGGTGGCGATCACGCCGTCGTGCGGCACCGTCAACACCCTGGGCGCCGCGGCCGTCGGTCTCGCCGCCGGCGTGGTGTGCTCCTTCGCCGTCGGCGCGAAATTCCGCTTCAACTACGACGATTCGCTCGACGTGGTGGGGGTGCACTTCGTCGGGGGCGTGGTCGGCGTGTTCCTGATCGGGCTGCTGGCCACCGCCGTCATGACGTCCGGTCCGCGGGGCCTGCTCTACGGCGGCGGCCTCGGGCAGCTGGGCAAGCAGACCCTGGCGATCGTCGTGGTGGCCGCCTACGCCTTCGCGGTGTCGTTCGCGCTGGCGAAGCTGATCGACCGGGTGCTGGGATTCCGGCTCAGCGCCGAGGACGAGACCACCGGGGTGGACCTGACCCAGCACGCCGAGACCGCCTACGCCGAGGGCGTGCACGGGCACCTGCCGCTGCGCCGCCCCGGCCTCGACCAGCGCTGACCCTGTCGCGACCTCTTGACACGACCCGCCGCGCGGTGGATATTTCATCACATGATGACTTCATCGAGTGATGAATTAATCTCCGTGGGCGACGAGCCGGCCGTCCGCATCGAGCACCTGCGGGTGGTCCGCGGCAACCGCCCGGCGCTGCACGACTTCTCCGTGCAGATCGCACGCGGCAGCATCACCGGGTTGCTCGGGCCGTCCGGATGCGGCAAGACCACCCTGATCCGCTGCATCGTCGGCACCCAGATCGTCACCTCGGGCACCGTCACCGTGTTCGGCCGCCCGGCCGGATCCGGGCCACTGCGCCGCCGCGTCGGCTACCTGCCGCAGAACCCGACGATCTACAACGACCTGCGGGTCGTCGACAACGTCCGCTACTTCGCCGCCCTGTATGGGTTCGACAACGACGCCGCCGACGCCGCCATCGAGCGGGTCGGCCTGACCGACCACCACACGGCGTTGTGCGCCAATCTCTCCGGCGGCCAGCGCACCCGGGTGTCACTGGCGTGCGCGCTGGTGTGCCAACCGGACCTGCTGGTCCTCGACGAGCCCACCGTCGGCCTGGACCCGGTGCTGCGGGCGGACCTGTGGGAGCAGTTCACCCGGCTCGCCGAGGCCGGCACCACGCTGCTGGTGTCCAGCCACGTCATGGACGAAGCGGACCACTGCCGCGATCTGCTGCTGATGCGCGACGGCCACCTCGTCGAACACGCCACCCCGGCCCGACTACGAGAGGACACCGGATGCACGTCACTGGAGGACGCGTTTCTGTCCATCATCAGGCGCAGCACGATGCGTCAGGCGGGCTGAGCCTGCGCGGCTATACCGCGACCACGACCCGGATCCTGCGCCAGCTGGCCGCCGACCGTCGCAGCGTCGCCATGATCCTGGTGGTGCCGGTCCTGGTGATTGCGTTGATGTACTTCATGTTTCGCGACGCCCCGCACCGCCCCGGCTCCCCGACGCCGTTCGACAATGCCTGCCTGATCCTGCTCGGCCTGTTCCCGCTGTTCGTGATGTTCATCATCACCGCCATCACCATGCAGCGCGAGCGGGCGTCCGGGACGCTGGAGCGCATCCTGACTACGCCGTTGCGGCGGCTCGACCTGCTAATCGCCTACGGCACCGCGTTTTCGGCGGCCGCCGCCGTGCAGGCCGTGCTGGCGTGCGCCGTGTCGTTCTGGGCGCTGGGTTTCCACACCGCCGGCAGCCCCGTATGGGTGTTCGCCATCGCGATCGTCAACGCGGTGCTCGGGGTCGGCCTGGGCCTGTTGTGTAGCGCGTTCGCGCGCACCGAGTTTCAGGCCGTGCAGTTCATTCCGCTGGTGATGGTGCCGCAGCTGCTGCTGGCCGGCATCATCGTGCCGCGCGAGCTGATGCCGCGGTGGCTGCAGTGGATCAGCGACGTGCTCCCGGCCAGCTACGCGCTAGAGGCCCTGCAGCAGGTGAACGCGCACCCCGAGCTGACGGGCACCGCCGTGCGCGACATCGTCGTGGTGCTGGGTTTCGCGTTCGCGGCGCTGTGCCTGGCGGCGGCGACGCTGCGCCGGCGGACGTCCTAGTGGCGATCGCAAGGCCGGCGTGGCCGGGCGCCGCGGGTCGCCACGGGGGGTCGTAGTGGCGATCGCAAGCCCGGCGCTGCCGGACGCCGCGGGTCGCCCCGGGGGGTCGTAGTGGCGATGAGCAACGCCGAGCGCCGGCGTGGGCGCCCGGCCGGTGGCTCCGACGCCCGGGACCGCATCCTGGCGAGCGCACGAGAGTTGTTCTCCCGCAACGGGATCCGCAACACGTCGGTGCGGGCGGTGGCGACGGCCGCGGGGGTGGATTCCGCGCTGGTGCATCACTACTTCGGCACCAAGGAGAAGCTGTTCGCCGCGGCCGTGCACATCCCGATCGACCCGATGGAGGTCATCGGGCCGCTGCGCGAGGTCCCGGTCGAAGACCTCGGCCACACCATCCCGTCATTGTTGTTGCCGCTGTGGGACTCCGAGATCGGCGCGGCCTTCATCGCCACCCTCCGGTCGATCCTGGCGGGCACCGAGGCCAACCTGTTCCGCACGTTCATCGAAGACGTGATCGGCGTGGAAGTCGGTGCGCGCGTCGACGATCCACCGGGCAGCGGCGTCGTCCGAGTTCAGTTCGTGGCGTCGCAACTGGTCGGCATCGTGATGGCGCGCTACATCCTGCAACTCGAGCCGTTCGCCTCATTGCCGGCCGAGCAGGTGGCGCGGACCGTCGCGCCGAACCTGCAGCGTTACCTCACCGGGGATCTGCCGGACGGGCTCGCTCCGTGAGCCGGGCGTGCTCCTCGTCGTCGACGTCGCGCGCCTCGCCGACGAGCAGCACCGGGATGCCGTCCTCGATGCGGTAGGCGCGGCGCAGCCGCGGGTTGTAGAGCAGCCCGTCGCCGTCGGGGACGAACACCAGCGGACCCCGGTCGGCCGGGCACACCAAGATGCTCAGCAGCGAATCCTCAACCATCCGACCGACCCCCCAACTCCGACCGCACCCCAGGCGTCAGCCGGCGAAATTCCTCCGCGTCCGTGTCGAAGTACCACGCCTGGCGCCCCGGTTTCGGGATGCCGGCCGCGCGCAGCGCGCTGACGGTGGGACGATACGTCGCGCTCAGCGTCAGCTCCGGCACCACGTGCACGATGTCGGGTCCCACCCCCACCGGGATCTTCCCGCTCGCCTCGGTCAGGTCGGCCGCCGTCACGCTGGCACCGGGCAGCAGCGTCACCGCCGAGACCGCGACCTCCCCGTCGCCGACAGGCACGTTGTAGGTGACCGCGAGGTCGACACCGTTGACGCAGCCCAGCGCGTCGGTGACCCGCTCGGGGTACACCAGGCCGCGCGCGGTGTGCACCAGCGAGCCGCGCCGGCCCGCCCACCAATAGTCGCCGTCGTCGTCGCGATAGAACAGGTACTCGGTGTCGATCCAGGTGTCCCCGGCCGCGAACACCCCGCGCTTGACCTTGGCGGTCGGGTCCACCGGGCCGTTGCTGGCCGCCAGCAGCACCCCGACCTCCTTGGGCGCCGCAACCTGGACGAAGCCGCGGTCGGTTTCCCGGATCAGGTCGTGCTCGGGGTCGTAGGCGCCCAGCTCGATGCGCCCCGCGCCGGGGAGCGGGCGGCCCTTGCTGCCGGTCTTGGCCCCCGACACGTTGGCCAGCACCGCCTGCCCGTCGGTGGTGGCGAAGAACTCGACGACCTGAGCGGGGGCGAACGCGTCGAGGATGCGGCCCCACAACCCGGTCGGCATGCCCGACCCAATGAACAGCCGCACCGGGTGGTTGCCGTGCAGGACGAACGCGGGGTCGTCGACGATCTCGCGGAGCATCGCCCAGGTGTAGGACACCACGGTGACGCCGTACTGCCGCACCTCCTGCACGAAGCGATCGCGGTCCAGGCCGCGCGACAGCGCGATGCGGGTGCCGCCGACCACCGCGCCGCCCAGGCTCACCAAGAGCGCCGACTCGTGGTGCAGCGGCGTGAGGCAGTAAACGGTGTCGCGGCGGTCCAGCGCGGCGGTCGAGGCGGTCCCGAACGCCGACACGGCCCAGCGGTAGTTGGTGATCTGCTTGGCAACCAGCTCGCCGCCGGCCGCGCTGAACGCGATGAAGGCCAGGTCCCGCGCCAGGCCCGGGTTGGGCCGGTACCAGCCGGGCAACTCGACGGCGTCCGGGTCGATCTGCTCCATGTCGATGACCGGCGTTTCGGCGTCGGAGCCCTCGGGCAGGTGCAGGTCGCGCGCCTCGCCGCCGCCGAGCACCAGCACCTGGCGCAGACCCTGGCGGTCGGCGCCCAGCACCGCGTCCAGGTTGGTGGGGTCGGTGAGCAGCGCGGTCACTCCCCCGAGCCGGACCGAGGCAGCCAGGTCGGCGTCCGGACGCATCACCACCGCGACGGCCCCCAGCCGGGACAGTGCCGCGATGGCCACCAGCGCGCTCGGGCGGGTTTCCATGAGCACGCCGACCCGTTCGCCCTGCCGCACCCCGACCTCGATGAGGCCGCGCACGACGTTGTTGATGCGCCGGTTGACGTTTTCGTAGGTGTGCACCCGCCCGTCGAACAGCAGGAATTCCCCGCGCGGGGCGTCGCGCGCCTGTTCGTCGATGATGCGGCCCAGCGAGATCCGGGTGTGGTCGTTGAGCTGTCCGAGCCGGGCCAGTCGCGGCAGGGTGCGGTAGGTCTCGACGGCCAGCGTGCGCACGGACTTGTTGGCCGTGACGACGGTGCCGGCCGCGCCGCGGGCCAGCGCGAGCGCCGCCTCCGACGCCTCGCCGAGGCCGTGCGCGAGCCGCGAACTGAGCGCCACGCCGCTGTCGCTGTGCTCGGCGGGCTGGTCGGCCATGAGGTCGATGCTGTCGGGTTTGTCGCCGCCGGTGGACAGCCACTTGACCCACTCGGCGACCGTCGGCCAGCTCTGTTGCGCGGCCTTTGACCCCACGACCAGGCCGAAATGCCCGGTGCGGATGGTGGTTTCGTACACCTCGGCGTCCGGCGCGGCCCGCCGGATGCCGCGCACCGAGGCCGGCTGCCCGATGTCGTCGACCTCGCCGACGAAGGCCAACACGGGACAGGTGATGTCGGTGAGCGTCACCATCTGGCCGTTGACGGCAAAGCCCCCGGTCATCATGCGGTTGTGGGCGATGAACTGCTTGAGCAGCTCGGAGATCGCCGGCCCCGACCACGCGATCCAGCCCTCACGCTCGAGGAACCGCCGCTGCTGCTCGCGCGGCAACAGCGCCTCGCGGTCGTGCAGTTGGCGCAGAAAATCCACCCGCGCCTTCGCGGTCTTGAGCGGGTCGAGCATCTGGAAGCCGGTGCGCGCCATCCAACTGGGGATGGCCAGCCGGCTGAAGACGTGGTCGGCCATGAAGTTGGCGGCGGGCGCGGCGAAGTTTGCGGGAATCCCCATCGGCAACGCCGCCAGCGTGTCCACCGGCGAACCGAAGGTGACGATGCTGGCGAGGCTCTTGGAACGCCGGTAGGCGGCGACCTGGTAGCACCACATGCCGCCCTGCGAGTAGCCGACGAGGTGGACGTCGTTGCCGGTGGTCTCCCTGACGGTGTCGATGGCCTCGCTGAGCGCGACGATGTGGTCGGCCAGGGTGCGGCGCATCCCACCCTCGACCTTGTCGGGTTCGCCGAAGTCGATCACCCAGGGGTCGAGCCCGTTGGCGTGCAGGATGCCCACCGCGCCCTCGTCGCGGGTGACGTCCCACATGTTCGCCGACATCATCATCGGGTGCACCATCAGCACCGGCGGTCCGACGGGGCGGTTGCCGCGCCGGCTGTCCGGCGGGAAGTACCGCCGGAGCTTGTACATCGGCACGCTCTCGACGATCTGCGAGGGCGACGGCACGCTGCCGGTCTCCAGACCGCCCAGCCGCAACACCTCCAGCCCGTTCTGGGCCGTCGCGATCAGCCGCTCGACGGGTCGTGTGACCACCGAAAGATTGAGATCCACCGCTGCTCCCTGACTCTTGACAGCTTCGACATCATGGCACAACGGGGCAGCTAGGAGGGCGGAGGCTCCGTCGGAGCGCCCGCCGGGCTTCCCGTGCGACCGGGATCAGATGTGGCCGGGCATGCCACCCATGTCCGGCATCCGGTCGATCGCCGGCGGGGCCATCGGCGGCGGGTCGATCCGGGCCGGCGGTTCCATCGGCGGCGGGTCGATCCGCGGCGGGGGCGCGACCGGGGCGTCGATCGGAGGCGGCGGCCCGACCGGCGGCGGCGGCGCGATAGGCGGGGGCGGCGGCGGCAGGAAGGGGCTGCCCACGCAGGCGGCGTTGCCCGGCGCGCCGGCGCAGGCCGGGTCGAGCGGGTTGGTGGGCACTTGGGGCGGCGGCGCGCCCTGGTAGTACGGGCCGCCCTGACAGATCGGGTCGAGCGGCATCTGGATGCACTTGGGGTCATTGGGACCGGTGGGGGCGTCGTCCAACGGGACCGGCGTCCGGACCTCGGCGAGGACGCCGGGCGCCGCGGCGGCGGCAACGCTCGGGAACACCGCGGTGCCCGCCGCGGCGAACGCTGCGGCCACCGCCGCCTTCGCCACCGCGCCCCGAAGACCCGTCGACACGTACCCGCCCATCCGACTCCCCCTTTGCTCGCTGAGCTCACTCTGACATGCCGGCACCGACTGGGCAAAGGTTTGCCGCAAAGCGCACCCGAGGATCGGGCCGGGGCGGATCAGGCGCGGTCGTGGAGCGTGACGTGGTAACCGTCGGGGTCGGCGAAGGTGAAGGTGCGGCCGAACGGACCGTCGATCGGCGGGGAGACGATGGCGTGACCGCCGGCGACGAGGGCGTCGTGAATGGCCTGCACGTCGGTGGCGTGCAGCCAGATCGCGGTGCCGATCCCCGGGCGCGGGGCGGCGGCGAGGTCGGTGCCCGCGATGACCTCGCGGAGCGCGAAGGCGATGGGCGCGGTCTCGAAGACGACGGCGTGCGCGGGACCGGCCTGCGCCCGGACAAGGCCGAGGTAGTGCTCGTAGAACTCCCGCGCAGCGTCGAGGTCACGTGTTTGCAGGGAGATGAAGTCGGGGCCGGTGACGGGCATGCTGGCCATCCTTCCGATAGTGTCAGTTATCTGACATAAATCAACGTATGTCAGAATGCTGACATGAGTCAAGGCAGTGCGCGCGTCGACCTGGACAGCTCCCTGGGCTATCTGCTCAAAGAGGCGTCGAGCGCCCTGCGGGCGGCCATGGAAGAGGTGTTGCGGCCCTTGGGGATGACCGTGACGCACTACTCCTGCCTGGAGCTACTGGCCCAACGACCGGGCCTGTCGAACTCCGACCTCGCCCGGGGCGCGTTCGTGACCCGGCAATCGATGAACGTGTTGCTCCAGGCCCTGGAACGAGACGGCTACGTGACGAGGGCCGCGCAGGCGCCTGTCGGGAAGGCCCTCCCCACCCGCCTCACCGCGCGCGGCCGGCGCAGCCTGGAGAAGGCGTCAGCGGCAGTGCGCGCCGTCGAACTCCGGATGCTGGCCGGGTTGACCGACGCCGAACAGTCCGACGCATTCCGGCTTCTGCGGAGCATGGTCGATTCCCTGCACGCGGGACCCGACGACCGCTAGCTCACAGCCGGCGCCCGCGCCGTGTGACGATCGCGATAAGTGTTGTAACTGCGGAGTTTCCCCGAGCCGCGGCGCCGAAAGTGGATGCCACGATGGCTCTGGGCAACCGGAACTTCGAGGAGAATCGATGGCTTGGGGAATGTCTCGCGCCCGTGGTGGCGCCGCGACGATCGCGGTGGCCGTGTCGCTCGCGGCCGCGGCGGGGGCGAGCCCCGCGTACGCGGCGCCCGTCGCGCAGGACCCACCGCCGGCTCCCGCCGCGCCGTCCACGAATGCGCCGCGACCGCCGCTGCACTACGGACAGCCGCCGGCCGCCGAGCCGCCGGGCGACAGCAGCGGCCAAGGTGACGGCGGTGGCGGCGGCGGGGGCTGACGCGGGCGGCCGGTGACGCCGCGCCGCTGCTCCGGGTGACCTTTTTGCTACCGTCGGGCCAGTGGCGCACCTATTGGGGGCTGAGGCCGTCCACTTGGAATACCCGACTCAAGTGGTCTTCGAGTCGGTCACGCTCGGCGTTAACGACGGCGCGCGCATCGGCATCGTCGGGCGCAACGGCGACGGCAAATCCAGCCTGCTGCGGCTCCTGACGGGCCAGCAGTCACCCGACGCCGGCCGCGTCACCCGCCGCAGCGGGTTGCGCGTGGGCGCGCTCAGCCAAGCCGACACCCTCGACCCGGAGCGCAGCGTGGGCTGGACGCTGGTCGGCGACCAGCCCGAACACCAGTGGGCCGGCGACGCGCGGGTGCGTGACGTCGTCGGCGGGCTGGTGTCCGACATCGCCTGGGAGGCCCCGGTCGGCACGCTCAGCGGCGGCCAGCGCCGCCGCGTGCAGCTGGCCCGGTTGCTCGTCGACGAGTGGGACGTCATCGCCCTCGACGAGCCCACCAACCACCTCGACATCGAGGGCATCACCTGGCTGGCCGAGCACCTCCGGCAGCGCTGGGCGCGAAGCGCCGGTGGACTGCTGCTGGTCACGCACGACCGATGGTTCCTCGACGAGGTCGCCACCACCACCTGGGAGGTGCACGACGGCATCGTCGAGCCGTTCGAGGGCGGATACGCGGCCTACGTCCTGCAGCGCGTCGAGCGGGACCGGCTGGCCGCCGCCGCGGAGGCCAAGCGGCAGAACCTGATGCGCAAGGAGCTGGCGTGGCTGCGGCGGGGAGCGCCGGCGCGGACCTCCAAGCCCAAGTTCCGGATCGAGGCCGCCAACCAGCTCATCGAGGACGTGCCGCCGCCGCGCAACACCGTCGAGCTCGCCAAGCTCGCCACCGCCCGGCTGGGCAAGGACGTCATCGACCTACTCGACGTGTCCGTCTCCTTCCCGCCCGACAGCGGCCGCCCGGTGCTGCGCGACGTCGAGTGGCGCATCGCGCCCGGCGAACGGACCGGCATCGTCGGCGCCAACGGCGCCGGAAAGTCCACGCTGCTGGGCCTGATCGACGGCACGGTGACGCCGGACTCCGGGCGCGTCAAGCGCGGTAAGACGGTGCGGCTGGCGGTCCTCGACCAGCGCGGTGCGGAGCTCACCGCCGTCGCCGACGACCGCATCGCCGACCTGCTCGGCCGGCTGCGCGGCGGCTACGAGGTCGACGGCCGCGAGGTGACGCCGACGCAGCTGCTGGAGCGGCTGGGGTTCGGCAAGGGCCAGCTGTCGGCGCGGGTGGCCGAGCTTTCCGGCGGGCAGCGGCGCCGCCTGCAGCTGATGCTGACGCTGCTCGCCGAGCCCAACGTGTTGCTGCTCGACGAGCCCACCAACGACATCGACACCGACACGCTGACCGCCGTGGAGGATCTGCTGGACTCGTGGCCGGGCACGCTGATCGTGGTGTCGCACGACCGCTATCTGCTGGAGCGGGTCACCGATCAGCAGTACGCGATCCTCGACGGGCGGTTGCGGCACCTGCCCGGTGGCATCGACGAGTACCTGGCGCTGGCGGCCGGTCGCGCCACCACGCCCCCGGAGGCGAAGAGCGTTGCCCCGCAGTCGATGTCAGGAGCCCAGCGGCGCGCCGCCGAAAAGGAGTTGGCCGCCGTGGACCGCCGACTGGCGAAGCTGGCCGAGCGGATCGCCGACAAGCACCGCGAACTGGCCGAGCATGACCAGTCCGACCATGTCGGCGTCTCGCGGCTCACCCACGAGCTGCGCGCGCTGGAGGACGAGGTGGGTGAGACGGAGGCCCGCTGGCTGGAGCTGTCGGAGGCGCTGGAGTAGCGCCCGGCTCAGTGCCAGCGCAGCAGCACCAGCTCCGAACAGAACCCCGGGCCGGTCGCGATCAACAGGCCGGGGCTGCCGCTGGGCGGCGGTTTGGCGATGGTGTCGCGCAGGATGTGCGGCACCGACGCCGACGAGAGGTTGCCGACCTCGCCGAGCGACCGCCAGGTCAGCTCGTGTGACTCCGCGGGCAACGCGAGGCTCCGGGCGACCGCGTCGATGACCTTGGGACCGCCGGGGTGGGTGACCCACGCGCCGACCTCGCCGGTCGTGAGCCCGTGGTCGGCGAGCAGACCATGGACGTCGCCGGCCAGGTACCGGTCGATGAGGGCGGGCAGGTCGGGCGACATCGTCAGTTGCGGGCCGCCCGAGCCGACGTTCCAGCCCATGATGTGCAGCGTGTCGGGGTAGAGCCGGCTGCGGGAATCGACGATGTCGGGCCCGCCGGGGCTCAGCCGCTCGGCGCGACGGTCGCCGACGGCGACCACCGCGGCCGCCCCGTCGCCGAACATGGCGGTAGCGACCAGTCCCGACACCGTGGGCTTGACCCCCGGGAAGGTGAGCGAGCACAACTCGACCGACACCAGGGCGGCGACGCCGTCGGGCGCCCCGCGCAGGTAGTCATGCAGGCGCCCGACCCCGCCCGCACCGGCCGCACAGCCCAGGCCGTACAACGGCATGCGGCGCACGTCGGGGCGCAGGCCGAGCCGGCCGGCGATGCGGGCGTCCAGGGAGGGCACCGCGACGCCGGTGACCGTGGTGGTGGCGATCATGTCGACGTCGGACGGTGTCAGGCCCGCCTCGTCGAGGGCGCCCAGCAGCGCTTCGCAGCCGAGTTCGACGGCGTTGTCGATGAAGATCTCGTTGGCGTGGCCGAAGTCGGTGAGCGCCGCGTAATCCTCGAGCGGCAGCACGAAATGGCGGCTGTTGACCTTGGCCGCGGCGTGTAGCCGCCGGACAATGTCCTCGTGCTCTTTGAGCGCCGGGAGCTCGACGAGCTGGTCGGTGATCTCGCCCTGTCGATAGCGGTTTCGCGGCGGCGCGCCGCACACACCCGCGATGACGCTCATGCCCTACTCTCCGGCCGTCGAGGAGCCCTCTCGCTGATCACGAAAGCTTAGGCGGTTCGGTTCGGGTCCCGCAAAAATTCGTTCTATTCAACACTTGTCGCATTGCGCGGTCGGCGGTGCGCGGATTACGGCTCGCCAGCACGCATTTCACCGCCGATCACCGTCGTCGTCCTTGAGCGCCATCGCGATCAACGCGTCGGTGCTCAGCGAGTCGATCGGGTCGTCGCCGACATCGGCCTCGGCAGTGGGTTTTTCGGGTTCGCCGGCGAGTGCGAGCAAGGTGTCCAGTAGCCCCGTCCGGCGCAGCTCGCGCAGCGGGATCTTGCGCAGCACCGACCAGATGCGGTCCTCTTCGCTGTCCGCGGGATCGTCGTGCCGCAGTTGCCCGCGCAGGTGCTCGGCCAGCGCCGCGGGGGTGGGGTAATCGAAGATCAGCGTTCGCGGCAACGCCAGCCCGACGGCGCCGGTGAGGCGGTGCCGCAGCTCGACGCCGGTGAGCGAATCGAATCCGAGGTCACCGAAGGCGCGGCTGGGGTCGATGGCGTCGCCGCCCGGGTGGCCTAGAACGGCCGCGGCGTGCTCGCAGACCACTTCGAGCAGTCGGCGGCGCTGGTCGTCGGGCGACAGGGCGCGCAGCTGCCGGGCGACGTCCGGCGCCCCGTCGAGTTCGGCGCCCTTCACGCCGGCGGCACCGCCGAGCCAAAACCATTGTCGGGCAAAAGCGTACGTGGGCAGGTCGGTCCGACGCGGATTGGTGCCGGCGAAGGTGGCGCCCCAGTCGACGTCCACCCCGGCGCCGAACAGGCGCGCGGCCGCCTCCAGCATCGCCTGCGGTTCGGGGCGGTCGGCGGCCAGGCCGGCCACCGACACCGCCCGCTCACCGGTCAACCCCTGCTCCAGCGCCGCGGTCAGCGCCGCGCCGGGGCCCACCTCGACGAACACCTCACCACCCAACGACTCCGCCGCCGCAACACCGGCGAAGAACCGCACCGGTGCCCGCACGTGGTCCACCCAGTACCCCGTCGACCCGTACCCCGGCCCGGCCGGCTGCCCCGTGACGTTCGATACCAACGCCACCCGCGGCGTTGCAGCCGTCAAGCCCCCGATCTGCTCGGCGAACGGCGCCAGCATCGGCTCCATCAACGCCGAGTGAAACGCGTGCGAGACCGCCAACGGCCGCACCCGCACACCCTCGGCGGCCAGCCGCCACACCACCGCCTCGACCGCGTCCCGCTCCCCCGACACCACGACCGCCCGCGGTCCGTTGACCGCGGCGACGCTCACCCCCGCACCCAGCAGCGGCGCCACCTCGGACTCGGCGGCGCCCACCGCGACCATCACCCCGCCCGCGGGCAGCGCCCCCATCGACCGGCCGCGGGCCGCCACCACCCGCGCGGCGTCCGGCAGCGACAACACCCCCGCCACGCAGGCCGCCGCGATCTCGCCCACCGAATGTCCCAGCACCACGTCGGCGACCACGCCCCACGACCGCCACAGCGCCGCCAGGGCCACCTCGACGGCGAACAACGCGGGCTGCGCGAACTCGGTGTCGCGCAACGCCGTTGGGTCGTCGCCCCACATCACCTCGCGCAGCGGCCGACGCAGATGCCCGTCCAACGCCGCCACCGCGGCATCGAATGCCTGCGCGAAGACCGGGAACCGCCGCCACAACTCACGCCCCATCCCCAGCCGCTGGGCACCCTGACCGGGAAACACGAACACTGTCTTGCCCAGCGCCGTGGCGCGGCCCAGCGCCGCGGGCGCGCCGGGGTTGCCGGATGCCAATGCCGCCAGCCCGTTCACCAACGGCGCGCGGCCCGCACCGATCAGGACCGCGCGCTGCTCGAACACCGTCCGCGTCGTCGCCAGCGACCAGCCCACATCCACCGCGCTCACATCCTCGTCGGCGCCCAACCGGGCCGCCAGCCGCTCGGCCTGCGCCGCCAGGGCCGCGTCCGTGCGCCCCGACACCACCCACGCCACCATCGGATCACCCTGCGGTGCAGCGTCTTGCGGCACCGCAGGTGCCTGCTCCACGATCACATGCGCGTTGGTCCCGCCCATGCCGAACGACGACACCCCGGCCCGCCGCGGACGCCCACGCTCGGGCCACGGCGTCGGATCCGTCGGGACCCGCAGCGCCTTCGGGTCGAGGACCGAGGTGGAGCTGGCGTGGTTGAGCGTCGGCGGGACGACCGAATGCTGCAGCGCCAGAACGGTTTTCAAGAGACCGGCGATGCCGGCGGCCCCGCCGGCGTGTCCGATGTTGGTCTTGACGGAACCGAGCAGCAGCGGGGCCGGGCGGCCCGCGAAGACTTGCCTGAGCGCCTCGGCCTCGACCGCGTCGCCCACCGCGGTTCCGGTGCCGTGGGTCTCGACGTAGTCGACGTCGGAGCCGTCGAGGCCGGCGGCGGCCAGCGCGCGGCGCAGCACGTCGGCTTGGTGCGCGGCCGACGGCACCGTCTGGCCGGCGGGGTGGTGCCCGGCGTTGCCGACCGCCCCGCCCCGGATGACCCCGCGCACGCGGTCGCCGTCGCGCAGCGCCGCGTCCAACGGCTTGAGCAGCACCAGGCCGCCACCTTCGCCGCGCGCGTAGCCGTCGGCGCGCCGGTCGAACGCGTAGGTGTGCCCGGAGGGTGATACCGCTCCGAATTCCCGCTCCAGCAGCGCACTTTCGGCCGCGAGGTTCAGGTGTACGCCGCCGGCGACGGCCAGCGGCGACTGCCCGGTGCGCACGCTTTCGCAGGCCAGGTGCACGGCCACCAGGGACGAGGACTGGCCGGAGTCGACGGTCAGGCTGGGGCCGCGCCACCCGAGGGCGTAGGAGATCCGGTTGGCGATCATGCCGCGGCTGAGGCCGGTGAACGAGTGGTGGTCCAGGTGCTCGGCGACGTCGCGCAGCGTCAGCACGGCGTAGTCGTCGCCCATCGCCCCCAGGAACACCGAGACCTGTTGTCCCCGCAGCGTTTCCGGCAGAAGGAAGGCGTCTTCGAGCGCCTCCCACGCCAGTTCCAGCGCCAGCCGCTGCCGCGGGTCCATGGCCTGCGCCTCCCGCGGCGACACGTTGAAGAAGTCGGCGTCGAAGGCCGCGGCGTCCACGGTAGCCCCGGCGGCCTCGCGGCCGTCCCGCAGCAGCTCCCAGAACGCGGCGGGCCCGGCCGCCCCCGGGAATCGGCAGGCCACTCCGATGATCGCGACGTCCGTCGGCGGCGGCAAGGTCAGGGGCCGACTTCGTCGTCGAGGATGGCGAAGAGCTGGCTGTCGGTCGCGGTGGCGATGTCGTCGTCGAACGCGGCGTCGGCGAAGCTCGGCAGCGAAGGGGGCGCCGGGGCCGCCAGCAGACCCTGGAGCCGGGCGACGAGCTGCGCCCGTTCGGCCGCGGTCCAGTCGGGCCGGTCGAGCAGGGCCTGCACTTCGGCGGTGAGGTCCTGGAAGCGGGCCAGTCGATCGGGCGGGGTGGGCGGCGGCGCGCCGGTGGCCAATTGGGCGTCGAGGTGCTCGGCCAGGGCGACGGGCGTGGGGTGGTCGAAGATCAGGGTGGGTGACAGCGTCAGCCCCGTCGCGATCTTCAGCCGGTTGCGCAACTCGACCGCGGTCAGGGAGTCGAACCCGAGGTCGGCGAAGGCCTCCTCGGGGTTGATGTCGTGGTGCCCCAACACCGTGGCGGCGTTGCCGCACACCACGTCCAGCAGCTCGGCCCGGCGCTGGTCGGCGGTCATGCCGTCCAGGCGGGCCCGCAGCCCCGTCATCGACGCCATGTCCGTGGCGTCGATGACCCGGCGCGACGGCCGGGCGGTCAGCTGACTGAGCAGCGGCGGCAGCGCCGCGCTGTTGTGCGCCAGCGCCCGGGTGTCGAGCCGGGTGCCGACCAGCACGGGGCGTTCGTCGCGCAGCGCGGCGTCCAGCAGGGCCAGCGCTTGGGGGGTCGACAGCGTGGCCAGGCCGACGCGGGCCATCCGCGCCCGATCCCGCTCGCCCAGGTGCTCGGTCATTCCGGACGTTTCCTCCCACATCCCCCACGCCATCGACAGGCCCGGCAGGCCGCGGGCGCGGCGGTGCGCCGCGAGCGCGTCCAGGAAGCTGTTGGCCGCCGCGTAATTGCCCTGACCCGGGGCGCCGACGATGCCCGCCATCGACGAGAACATCACGAACGCCGCCAGATCCAGGTCTTGGGTGAGCTCGTGCAGGTGCCACGCCCCGCCGGCCTTGGCGTGCAGCACCGCGTCGACGCGCTCGGGCGTCAACGACGCGACCACGGCGTCGTCGAGCACCCCGGCGGCGTGGATCACCGCCCGCAGCGGGTACTGCTCGGGCACCTGGCCGAGCAGCGCCGCGACGGCTTCGCGGTCACCGATGTCGGCGGCCACCACCGACACGGACGCACCCGCCTCGCGCAGCTCGGCCACCAATTCGGCGGTGCGCTCGGCTGTTTCGCCACTGCGGCTGACGAGCAGCACGTGCGGCACCCGGTGCCGCGCGACCAGGTGTCGGGCCACCGCGGCGCCGGCCATCCCGGTGCCGCCGGTGATCAGTGCCGTCCCGCCCGCCAGCCCGGCGGGGCCGCCGGGCAGGGTGAGCACGACCTTGCCGACATGGCGGGCCTGGCTGACGAACCGATACGCCTCGGCGGCGTTGCGGACATCAAACGCCTTGGTGGGCAACGGCGTCAGCACGCCGGCACCGAACAGCTGCAGCAGGTCGGCGAGCATCCGCGCGATGTGGTCGGGCCCCGCCTCCATCAGATCGAACGCTCGATAGTGGGCGCCCCGGTGGGCGTGCGCGACGGCGTCGGGGTCACGCAGGTCGGTCTTGCCCATCTCGATGAACCGTCCGCCGGGCGCCAGCAACCGCAGCGACGCGTCGGTGAAGTCACCGGCCAGCGAGTTGAGCACGACGTCCACACCCCGGCCCGCCGAGGTGGCGGCGAACGTGGACTCGAAATCCAGGGTGCGCGAGTCGGCGATGTGGTCGTCGTCGATGCCCATGGCGCGCAACGTGTCCCATTTGCCGCGGCTGGCGGTCGCGAACACCTCGGCGCCCCAGTGCCGGGCCAGTTGCACCGCGGCCATCCCGACGCCGCCGGCGGCGGCGTGGATAAGCACCCGCTGCCCGGCCCGCAGCCCGCCCAGCACCGACAACCCGTAATAGGCGGTCAGGAACACCACCGGGACGCCGGCGGCGGAGACCGTCGACCAGCCCGGCGGCACCCGGGTCACCAACCGCGCGTCGACGGCTGCCTCCGAACCGGTCAACCCAAGGATGCCCATCACGACGTCGCCCACGCCCAGCCCGGTCACACCGGGCCCGACCTCGGTCACCGTCCCGGCGCCCTCGGCACCCAGCTCGGCGGCGCCCGGATACATGCCCAGCGCCACCAGCACGTCCCGGAAGTTGACCCCGGCGGCGGCCACCGCCACCCGCACCTGGCCGGCCGCCAATTCCGCGGGCGGGCCGCTGCGCACCGTCAGCTCCTCCAGCGTGCCGGTGCCGCCGGCGGCCAACCGCCACACCGCCGGCGGCGCGGGCAGCGTCAACTCCGGGCGGGCGGGCACCGGGCGCAGCCGGGCGCTGTAGGCGGTGCCGTCGCGCACCAACACCTGCGGTTCCCCGGTCGCGACGGCGGTCCCGACGTCCAGCGAGCCGTCGGAATCGACCAGCACGACGCGGCCGGGTTGCTCGGCCTGCGCCGAGCGGATCAGCCCCCACAGCCCGGCGCCGGCCAGATCGGCAGCGTCCTCGCCGGGCAGTCCCACCGCCCCGCGGGTCAACACCGCCAGGGTCCCGGCGCCGGCCAGCCGGGACTGGACCACGCCCAGCGCCTCGTGCGTGGCCGCGTATACCGAGGGCAGCGCCGCGGCGCCCTCGCGCCGCGCGTCCCACACCTCGACGGCGACGGCGCTGTCGCCCACCGTGATCGGCGTCCAGGTCAGCTCGAGCAGCTCCCCGCCGCCGGAGCGGGCCGCCGCGGTGTATTCCCAAGCCCCGCAATCGGGTTGGGTTGCGCACGCGCAGGGGGTGCTGACCGCCGCTGCGGTCGAGCCCGGCGCCGACTTGGCGACGTGGCCGCCCACCGGAGCCGCCGCGGTCGACGTCACCGGCGCCTACGACGACCTGGCCGCCCGCGGCTACCGTTACGGCCCGGCCTTCCGCGGGCTGCGGGCCGTGTGGCGGCGCGGCGACGAAATCTTCGCCGAGGTGCAGGCCGCGCAACCCGACGGCGTCAGCACGGGCGGCTTCGGCATCCACCCGATGGTCCTCGACGCCGCCCTGCACGCCCTCGGTGTCGCCGACGACGGCGGCGAGACCGTGCTGCCGTTCTCCTGGCAGGGCGTCAGCCTGTTCGCGGCGGGCGCCGCCCGGGTGCGGGTGCGGCTCGCGCCCGTCGGCGCGGGCGCCGTGTCCGTGGAGCTCGCCGACGCCTCGGGGCTGCCGGTGCTGTCGGTGCGCGAACTGGTGACCCGAGCGGTCTCCGCCGAGCAGCTCACGGCCGCCGCGGCGGCCCGCTCCGGCGGCGGGGAGCTGCTCGAGCTGACCTGGACGCCGATCACGGTGGGCGACAGCGCCGTC
>NZ_LZKC01000271.1:0-20826 GCF_001672685.1 Mycobacterium sp. E2462 | reverse complement strand
GTGACCGCCCTGGTCGCCGCCCGTGAGCTGCACCGCGAGATCGGCGCCACGATCATCCACAACGTGATCACGTCGCGCGCGGTGCCCGAGCTGGTCGCCGAGCGCGGCGGCACCCCGCTGCGCTCGCGGGTGGGCCACTCCTACATCAAAGCGATGATGGCCGACACCGGCGCCATCTTCGGCGGTGAACACTCGGCGCACTACTACTTCCGCGACTTCTGGGGTGCCGACTCCGGCATGCTGGCCGCGCTGTACGTGCTGGCCGCCCTCGGCGAGCAGGACCGGCCCCTGTCGGAGCTGACCGCGGACTACCAGCGCTACGAGTCGTCCGGCGAGATCAACTTCACGGTGCGCGACGCCGCCGAGTGCGTCGAGGCGGTGCTGAAGTGCTTCGGCACCCGCATCCACTCCCTCGACCACGTGGACGGCGTGACCGTGGACCTGGGCGACGGCAGCTGGTTCAACCTGCGCAGTTCGAACACCGAGCCGTTGCTGCGACTCAACGTGGAGGGGCGCACCACCGAGGCCGTCGACGAGGTGGTCGCCGCGGTCAGCGCCGAGATCGCCGGCGTGGCCGCGCGCACGGCCCGCGCGGAGGCAACCTCATGAGGCCCCCATCGTGAAGGCCGCCCGGTGAACGCCACGCACGCCGTCGATCTCGAGGACACCGAGGGCCTGCTCGGCGCCGACCGCGACGGGCTGCTGCGCGCCGCGGCGTCGGCTGGTGCGCAGGTGCGCGCGGTGCTCGCGGCGGTCGACGAGGGCGCGCTGGACCCGGTGCGCGCCGACGACCGGCCGCGCAGCGTGATCTGGCTGGCCAACCGCGGCACCGCCGAGACGGCCGGTGCCATCCTCGCCGCCACGCTCGGCGGGTCCGCCTCCCAGCCGTTCGTGCTGACCGGCGCGACGCCGCCGTGGCTGGGCCCGCTCGATCTGCTGATCGTGGCCGGGGACGACCCCGGTGACCCGGCGCTGGTCGCCGCCGCCACGGCCGGCGTGCGCCGCGGTGCCCGGGTCGTCGTGGTGGCCCCGTACGAGGGCCCGCTGCGCGACTCGACCGCAGGCCGGGCGGCCGTGCTGGCGCCGCGGCTGTGGCTGCCCGACGAGTTCGGGCTGTGCCGTTACCTGGCCGCCGGCCTGGCCGTCGTGCGCGCGGTGGATCCCCGGCCCAGCATCGGCCTGGACGGCCTGGCCGACGAGCTGGACGCCGAGGCGCTGCGCAACAGCGCCGGGCGCGAGCTGTTCACCAACCCGGCCAAGACGCTCGCGGCGCGAATGGTCGATCGCCGGGTGGTGCTCTCCGGCGACGACGCCGCCACCGTCGCCCTGGCCCGCCACGCCAGCTCGGTGCTGCTGCGCATCGCGCAGCAGGTGAGCGCGGCCACCCCGGTGGCCGACGCGGTGAGCGCGCTGCGCGGGGCGTTCGCGGACGCGTCGGCGTCGGTCGACGCCCTGTTCCACGACGACGAGATCGACGGCCCGCTGCCACAGCGGCTGCGGGTGCTGGCGCTGACCCTGGCCGCGGAGCGGACGGTCGCGGCCGCCCAGTACGCCGGGTTCGACGAGATCTACCTGATCACCGCCGAGGACGTGCCCGAAGCGCCCGGGGGCGTGGGCGGCTCGGACGGTCTGGTCGGGGCGGTGGCTCCGGGACGCGCGACGCCCCCGGAACAGCAGCTGGCAATATTGGCCGTTCGATTGGAGATGGCCGCGGTTTACCTGCGGCTGGCGCGGGGATAGACGACAACAGTGGAACTACTTCGCGGGGCCTTGCGCACCTACGCCTGGGGGTCGCGTACCGCCATCGCCGAGTTCACCGGCCGCCCGGTGCCGGCGGCGCACGCGGAGGCGGAGCTGTGGTTCGGCGCCCACCCGGGCGACCCCGCCTGGCTGGAATCCGACGACGGCGAGATGACGCTGCTCGATGCGCTGGTCGCCGATCCGGAAGGCCAGCTCGGCTCGGCGCCGCGCGCCCGGTTCGGGGACGTGCTCCCGTTCATGGTCAAGGTGCTTGCCGCCGACGAGCCGCTGTCCCTGCAGGCCCATCCGAGCGCCCAGCAGGCCGCCGAGGGGTACCTGCGGGAGGAACGCCTCGGCATCCCGCTGAACTCGCCGGTGCGCAATTACCGCGATACCTCGCACAAACCGGAACTGCTGGTGGCGCTGCAGCCGTTCGAGGCGCTGGCCGGCTTCCGCCCGGCCAAGCGGACCGTCGAGCTGCTGCGCGCCTTGGCCGTCTCCGATCTGGACCCGTTCATCGCCCTGCTCAACGACCAGTCCGACGCCGACGGGCTGCGGGCGCTGTTCACCACCTGGATCACCGCGCCGCAGCCCGACATCGACGTGCTGGTGCCCGCGGTGCTCGACGGCGCGATCGCCTACCTGAGCTCGGGGGCGACGGAGTTCGCCGCGGAGGCCCGGACCGTGCTCGAGCTGGGGGAGCTCTATCCCGGGGACGCCGGGGTGCTGGCCGCGTTGCTGCTCAACCGCGTCAGCCTGGCGCCCGGCGAGGCGATCTTCCTGTCGGCCGGCAACCTGCACACCTACCTGCGCGGCTTCGCGGTGGAGGTGATGGCCAACTCCGACAACGTCCTGCGCGGCGGGCTGACCCCCAAACACGTCGACGTGCCCGAGCTGCTGCGGGTGCTCGACTTCGCGCCCAGCACCGAGGACCAGCTGCGGCCGCGGGTGCACACCGAGGGCTTCGGGCTGATCTACGAGACGCCGGCCGACGAGTTCGCCGTCGCGCTGCTGACGCTGGACGGCGAGTACCTCGGCCACGAGGTGGACGCCACCTGCCACCACGAGGGCCCGCAGATCCTGCTGTGCATCGAGGGCTGCACCACCGTGCACGGCAAGTCCGGCTCGGTCACGCTCCAGCGTGGGATGGCCGCCTGGGTGGCGGCCGACGACGCCCCCATCCGGCTGGTCGCGCACGAGCCGACGAAGCTGTTCAGGGCGACCGTCGGCCTCTGATCAGCCGCGTTGCTCCGCCGCGCCCGCGGTCGCCATGGGCCGACGCCGCTGTTTGACGGCCTGGCGGCGCTCACCCAACCACAGCCGCATGTTGTGCGCGATCGTGCGCCCGACCACCCGCGGCGGCGGGACCATGTACAGGCTGTCCAGCAGCGAGAACCGGCGCAGGAACCACTCGGCGAGGACGGGGTCGGTCTCGGCGGCCCCCAGGAACTGGTCGAACAGCGCGCCGGAGGGTCGCCACCACCAGGGGATACGGCCCTTCCTGCCGGCGTGGTGGAAGGTGACGTCGCCGATGGCGTTCATGGTCCACACCGGGAACGTCGACTTCGCGGTGGCCCGGTGCAGCGTCGCGGCCAGCTCTTCATCGGGGCCGTGCAGCGCGCGGCGCAGGTGCCCGGCCTGCAGCGACGTCATCGTCATGCCCTGCCCGAACGTCGGGTTGAAGCTGGCGACCGCGTCACCGAGCGGGATGATGCCCGCCGGGAACCGGTCCAGCTTGTCGTAGCGGCGCCAGCGGCTGGCGGGGAATGCGTGAAACGCCGGCTCGCCCAGCGGCTCGGCGTGCGCCAACGCGGCGCTGAAGTGCGCCGGCAGCATCTCGTCGGCCAGCGCCACCATCTCGGGGAAGGTGCGCGGCGGCTTGGCGTTGGCCACCCCGAAGGTGGTGAGCACCCAGGTGCCGTCCTCGTAACACAGCATGCCCAGCCCCAGCGACTGGTCGTGCGAGGCGCCGGCCACCACCACCTTCTCGGCGATCAGGTTGTCCGGGATCCGGAACCGGTGCGTCGCGTAGTGGATGCCGATGTCCAGCACGTCCTCGTAGGGACGCTCGTAGCCCCACTGCTCCAGCCACACCGGCAGCCGGGTGCCGCGGCCGGCGGCGTCGACGACGAGGTCGGCGGGAACGAACTCGGGCTCGCCGCCGTCGGGCGCGAGCGGGTCCAGCTGCACGCCGGTGACGCGCTGACGCGCCCGGTCGAAACGGGGCTCGCTGACCGAGCGCCGCTCGATCGTGACGTTGTCGATGGCGCGGACCCGCGTGCGCAGCTGCCACTCCAGGTGCGGGCGGCTCGGCACGTAGGCGGTGAATTCGTCGCGCAGCGTGTGCCCGGTGCCCAGCACGTGCCCGGCGGCGCCGAGATGGATGCAGTCCGGCCGGTTCTCCAGCATCGGGACACCGTCGGCGACCATGCCCTCGAGCAGGCCGGGGAACAGGCTGTCGAACTCCATCGCGCCACGCGCCATCAACATGTGCAGGTGCCGGTCCTGGGGGACCGCCGCGCGGCTGCCGGGTTCGGTCGGCAGCTCGTCACGCTCGTAGATGGTCACCCGGGAAAACGCGTCGGAAAGTACGCGCGCGGCGCACAAACCGGCGATGCTGCCCCCAATGACAACCGCGTGACCCCTGCTGTCTGCTTTGCTGTCCAGCATTGGTGGAGAGTACCCAGTACTGTGCGGTCCAACGAGAATGCGTGGAAGGACGGGCCGATGGCCAATCGATGGCGCATGAAGTCTGTTGAACAGTCGATCGCCGACACTGACGAGCCGGCCACCAAGCTGCGCAAGGAACTCACCTGGCGGGATCTGGTGGTGTTCGGGGTCGCGGTGGTCATCGGGGCCGGCATCTTCACGGTGACCGCGTCGACCACCGGTGACATCACCGGGCCGGCGATCTGGATCTCGTTTTTGATCGCGGCGATCACCTGCGGGCTGGCGGCGCTGTGTTACGCCGAGTTCGCCTCCACGGTGCCGGTGGCCGGCAGCGCCTACACCTTCTCCTACGCCACCTTCGGGGAGTTTCTCGCCTGGATCATCGGGTGGAACCTGGTGCTGGAGTTGGCGATCGGCGCGGCGGTGGTGTCCAAGGGCTGGTCGAGCTACCTGGGCACGGTGTTCGGCTTCGCCGGCGGCACCACCCAGCTCGGGTCGGTGCAGTTCGACTGGGGGGCGCTGCTGATCGTCGCCGGCGTGGCGACGCTGATCGCGCTGGGCACCAAGTTGTCGTCGCGGTTCTCGGCGGTGATCACCGGGATCAAGGTGGCGGTGGTGCTGCTGGTTGTCATCGTCGGCGCCTTCTACATCAAGAGCTCGAACTATTCGCCCTTCATCCCGCAGCCCGAGGCCGGGCACGAGGCGTCCGGCATCAACCAGTCGGTGCTGTCGCTGCTGACCGGGGCGCACAGCAGCCACTACGGCTGGTACGGCGTGCTGGCGGGGGCGTCGATCGTGTTCTTCGCGTTCGTCGGGTTCGACATCGTCGCCACCATGGCCGAGGAGACCCGCAATCCGCAGCGCGACGTCCCGCGCGGCATCCTGGCCTCGCTGGCGATCGTCACGGTCCTCTACGTCATGGTCTCGGTGGTGTTGTCGGGCATGGTGTCCTACACCCAGCTCAAGACCATGCCGGGCCACAAGCCGGCGAACCTGGCCACGGCGTTCACGGCCAACGGCATCCACTGGGCCAGCAAGATCATCGCGATCGGGGCGCTGGCAGGGCTGACCACGGTGGTGATGGTGTTGATGCTCGGACAGTGCCGGGTGCTGTTCGCGATGGCCCGCGACGGGCTGCTGCCCCGCCCGCTGGCCAAGACGGGCCCCCGCGGGACGCCGGTGCGCATCACCGTGCTGGTGGCGATCGTGGTGGCCGCGACGGCCTCGGTGTTTCCCATCGCCAAGCTCGAGGAGATGGTCAACGTCGGGACGCTGTTCGCCTTCGTGCTGGTTTCGGCCGGGGTGATCGCCCTGCGCCGGTCGCGGCCGGACCTGGACCGCGGGTTCCGGGCGCCGTGGGTGCCGGTCCTGCCGGTCGCCGCGATCCTTGGATGCATCTGGCTGATGATCAACCTGACCGCGCTCACCTGGGTCCGGTTCGCGGTGTGGCTGGTGGTGGGCGTCGCGATCTACGCCGGTTACGGCTACCGGCACTCCGTGCAGGGCCGCCGGGACGCGGGGGACCCGGAACCGGACGCCCCCCGGGCCGGGTCGCCTTCCACGGTGCCCTAACTCGCTTTACAAAACGGCGTCCTTTGTCTAGACAGAGGACGCCTAGGGCAGTATTGTCAACTTCCTAGCGTGCTGTGACTCACAAGGAGGTTTGGCATATGACCGCTGTCGACCCGCAGTTCGACACCCACCCCGAGGCCCCCGCCTGGCGGGACAAGAAGCGCCGGCTCTGGCTGATGGGCCTGATCGCGCCGACGGCGCTGTTCGTGATGCTGCCCCTGGTCTGGGCCCTCAACCGGCTCGGCTGGCACGCCGCCGCGCAGGTGCCGATGTGGATCGGCCCGATCCTGGTCTACCTGGTGCTGCCGATCCTGGACCTGCGGTTCGGCGCCGACGGGCAGAACCCGCCCGACGAGGTGATGGAGCAACTCGAAAACGACAGGTACTACCGGTACTGCACCTACGTCTACATCCCGTTCCAGTACCTGAGCGTCGCCCTGGGCGCCTACCTGTTCACCGCCTCGAACCTGCACTGGCTGGGCTTCGACGGCGGGCTGGGCTGGGCGGGCAAGCTGGGCCTGGCCCTGTCGGTCGGCGTGCTGGGCGGCGTCGGCATCAACACCGCCCACGAGATGGGGCACAAGAAGGACTCGCTGGAGCGCTGGCTGTCCAAGATCACCCTGGCGCAGACCTGCTACGGCCACTTCTACATCGAGCACAACCGCGGCCACCACGTCCGCGTCGCCACCCCGGAAGACCCGGCGTCCGCCCGCTTCGGGGAGACGTTCTGGGAGTTCCTGCCGCGCAGCGTCGTCGGCAGCCTGCGCTCGGCGCTGCGGCTAGAGGCCCAGCGCATCCGCCGGCAGGGCGCCAGCCCGTGGCACCCCAAGACCTACCTGGCCAACGACGTGCTGAACGCCTGGCTGATGTCCGTCGTGCTGTGGGGCGCGCTGATCGCGGTGTTCGGCCCGGGCCTGATCCCGTTCGTCGTCATCCAGGCCGTGTTCGGCTTCAGCCTGCTGGAGGCGGTCAACTACCTGGAGCACTACGGGTTGTTGCGGCAGCGCACCGCGAACGGCCGCTACGAACGGTGCACCCCGGTGCACAGCTGGAATTCCGACCACGTGGTCACCAACCTGTTCCTGTACCACCTGCAGCGGCACAGCGACCACCACGCCAACCCGACCCGGCGCTACCAGACGCTGCGCAGCATGGACGGTGCTCCCAACCTGCCCAGCGGCTACGCCTCGATGATCTCGCTGACCTACCTGCCGCCCCTGTGGCGCAAGGTGATGGACCACCGGGTCCTCGAGCACTACGACGGCGACATCACCCGCGTGAACATCCAGCCGCGGCTGCGCGAGCGGGTGCTGGCGCGCTACGGCGCGTGAGCGGCACCGGCGAGAGCGAAGGAGTGAACCGATGAGCGACTACAAACTGTTCGTCTGCGTGCAGTGCGGATTCGAGTACGACGAGGCCAAGGGCTGGCCGGAGGACGGCATCGCCCCCGGCACCCGCTGGGACGATATCCCCGACGACTGGAGCTGCCCGGACTGCGGCGCCGCCAAGTCCGACTTCGAGATGGTCGAGATCGCGCGCCCGTGACCCACGTGGCGGCGGCGCGCAGCCGGCGCGAAAGCACTACTCTCGCGGCTGTGAAGCGGATGCCCTACGCCGAGGCGTCGCGAGCCCTGCTGCGCGACTCGGTACTGGACGCGATGCGGGAGCTGCTGCTCAGCCGGGACTGGTCCGCGATCACGCTGTCGGATGTGGCCCGCGCCGCGGGCATCAGCCGGCAGACCATCTACAACGAGTTCGGCTCGCGGCAGGGCCTGGCGCAGGGTTACGCCCTGCGCCTGGCCGACCGGCTCGTCGAGGCCGTGCAGGCGGCGCTGCAGGCCAACGTCGGCAAGCTCTACGAGGCGTTCCTGCAGGGCTTCCGCGACCTGTTCTCTGAATTGTCGGCGGACCCGCTGGTGGTCTCGTTGCTGACCGGCGTGGCCAAGCCGGACCTGCTGCAGATCATCACCACCGACAGCGCGCCCATCATCACCCGGGCCTCGGAACGGCTGACGGCGGTGCTCACCCACAGCTGGGTGGCCGCCAGCGACGAGGACGCGGGCGTGCTGGCCCGCGCGATCGTGCGGCTGGCGCTGAGCTACGTGTCGATGCCACCCGAGGCCAGCCACGACGTCGCGGCCGACCTGGCCCGGCTGATGACGCCGTTCGCCGAGCGGCACGGCGTCATCAACGTTCCGTGAGCTTCCCTGCGCCTGGGCGCCCGCGGACCCGCGACTACAGTGGCACAAGAACATACCTAAGCTAATTACCGGTTGGATCCGGCGAGCCTGAAAAGGGATGACATACGTATGACGACGACCGAAAACGCCCTCACCGCCGACGTGCGGAACGGCATCGACTTCAAGGTGGCCGACCTGTCGCTGGCCGACTACGGCCGCCGGGACATCGAGCTGTCGGAGCAGGAGATGCCCGGCCTGATGTCGCTGCGCCGCGAGTACCACGACGTGCAGCCGCTCAAGGGCGCGCGCATCTCGGGCTCGCTGCACATGACCGTGCAGACCGCGGTCCTGATCGAGACCCTCGTCGCGCTGGGCGCGCAGGTCCGCTGGGCGTCCTGCAACATCTTCTCCACCCAGGACCACGCCGCCGCCGCGGTGGTCGTCGGCCCGCACGGCACGCCCGAAGAGCCCAAGGGGGTCCCGGTGTTCGCCTGGAAGGGTGAGACCCTCGAGGAGTACTGGTGGGCCGCCGAGCAGATCCTCACCTGGCCCGACGAGCCGGCCAACATGATCCTGGACGACGGCGGCGACGCCACCATGCTGGTGCTGCGCGGCGCGCAGTACGAGAAGGCCGGCGTGGTGCCGCCCGACGACGAGGACGACTCGGCCGAGCACCGGGTGTTCCTCAACCTGCTGCGCAAGCGCTTCGAGACCGACAAGGAGAAGTGGACCAAGATCTCCGCGTCGATCAAGGGCGTCTCCGAGGAGACCACCACCGGCGTGCTGCGCCTGTACCAGTTCGCCGCGGCCGGTGACCTGGCCTTCCCGGCGATCAACGTCAACGACTCGGTGACCAAGAGCAAGTTCGACAACAAGTACGGCTGCCGGCACTCGCTGATCGACGGCATCAACCGCGGCACCGATGTGCTGATCGGCGGCAAGAAGGTGCTGATCTGCGGCTACGGCGACGTCGGCAAGGGCTCCGCGGAGTCGGTGGCCGGCCAGGGTGCGCGGGTCACCGTCACCGAGATCGACCCGATCAACGCCCTGCAGGCGCTGATGGAGGGCTTCGACGTCAAGCGGGTGGAGGACGTCATCGGCGAGGCCGACATCGTCGTCACCACCACCGGTAACAAGGACATCATCACCCTCGAGCACATGCGGGCGATGAAGGACAAGGCGATCCTGGGCAACATCGGCCACTTCGACAACGAGATCCAGGTCGCGCGGCTGGAGAAGTCGGGCGCGACCAAGGTCAACATCCGCCCGCAGGTCGACCTGTGGACGTTCCCGGACACCGGCAAGTCGATCATCCTGCTGTCCGAGGGCCGGCTGCTGAACCTGGGCAACGCGACGGGTCACCCGTCGTTCGTGATGAGCAACAGCTTCTCCAACCAGGTCATCGCGCAGATCGAGCTGTGGACCAAGAACGACGAGTACGACAACGAGGTCTACCGGCTGCCCAAGCACCTGGACGAGAAGGTGGCCCGCATCCACGTCGAGGCGCTCGGCGGCGAGCTGACCAAGCTCACCAAGGAGCAGGCGGAGTACATCGGCGTCGACGTCGACGGCCCCTACAAGCCCGACCACTACCGCTACTGATTCACGCGTCTCGCCGCCGAACGTGAAGTTAGCTTCACGTTCGGCGGCGAGCGTGAAGGCAGCTTCACGTTCGAAGGACCGCTAGGCTTCCCGCCGTGCTCATCGCGATCGAAGGCGTGGACGGCTCGGGCAAGCGGACGCTGACCGAGGGCCTGCGCCGGGCCTTGGAACAGGCCGGGCGCTCGGTGGCCACGCTGGCGTTCCCGCGCTACGGGCAATCGGTGCCCGCCGATGTGGCGGCCGAGGCGCTGCGCGGGGAGCACGGCGACCTCGCGTCGTCGGTCTACGCCATGGCGCTGCTGTTCGCGCTCGACCGCGCCGCCGCCGTCGGCGACCTCGAGCGGCTGCGCCGCCTGCACGACGTCGTCATCCTCGACCGCTACGTCGCGTCCAACGCCGCCTACAGCGCCGCCCGCCTGCACGAGGACGCGGGCGGGGCCGCGGCGGCCTGGGTGCTGGCGCTCGAATACCAGCGGCTGCGGCTGCCGGCCCCCGACTGGCAGGTGCTGCTGGCGGTGCCGACCGAGCTGGCCGACCGGCGCGCCCGCAGCCGCGCGGCGACCGAACCGGGCCGCGAGCGCGACAGCTACGAGCGCGACGACGGGCTGCAGCGGCGCACCGGGGCGGTGTACGCACAGCTGGCCGCGGCGGGTTGGGGCGGGCCCTGGCGGGTCGTCGACGCCGACGTCGACCCCGCCCGGCTGGCCGCGGAGTTGGCGGCCGCGTCGGCCGCTTCGTCGGCCACTCAGTCGGCCACTCAGTCCGCCATTCCGTCAGCACCGAATGGCCCCGATTAGCAGTTTTCCGTCGATTTGTCCGATTTTTACGGCGATCGGCCGAGAAACGCCCGTGTGGCGCGCCAGTTTTGTCCCGGTTCGGTGACACCATGGACGCCATGAGGCAAAGGATTCTCGTCGTCGACGACGACGCTTCGCTGGCCGAGATGCTCACCATCGTGCTTCGTGGGGAGGGTTTCGACACCGCGGTCATCGGTGACGGCACCCAAGCCCTGACCGCGGTGCGCGAGCTGCGCCCCGATCTGGTGCTGTTGGACCTGATGCTGCCGGGCATGAACGGCATCGACGTGTGCCGGGTGCTGCGCGCCGACTCCGGCGTGCCGATCGTGATGCTCACCGCCAAGACCGACACCGTGGACGTGGTGCTGGGCCTGGAGTCGGGCGCGGACGACTACATCATGAAGCCGTTCAAGCCCAAGGAGCTGGTCGCCCGCGTGCGCGCCCGGCTGCGCCGCAACGACGACGAGCCGGCCGAGATGCTGTCCATCGCCGACGTCGAGATCGATGTGCCGGCCCACAAGGTCACGCGCAACGGCGAGCAGATCTCCCTGACCCCGCTCGAGTTCGACCTTCTGGTCGCGTTGGCGCGTAAACCGCGGCAGGTGTTTACTCGTGATGTGCTGCTCGAACAGGTGTGGGGGTACCGGCACCCGGCGGACACCCGCCTGGTCAACGTGCACGTCCAGCGTCTGCGGGCCAAGGTCGAGAAGGACCCCGAAAACCCGACCGTGGTGTTGACCGTTCGAGGAGTGGGATACAAGGCCGGACCCCCGTGATCCGCCCCGCAGGTACTGAGCGGGCGCCACTCGTTGGTGGAGGACGGCGTCGTTGATCTGGGGCTCGCGACAACGCACTCGTAGTCGCTGGGGCCGATCGGGACCCTTGTCGCGGGGCATGGGTGCGTTGAGCCGGGCTGTCAGCCTCGCGTGGCGCCGATCGCTGCAGCTGCGCGTCGTGGCGCTCACCCTGGGGCTGTCCCTGGCCGTCATCCTCGCGCTCGGCTTCGTGCTGACCAGCCAGGTCACCAACAGGGTGCTCGACGTCAAGGTGAAGGCCGCCATCGAGCAGATCGAGCGGGCCCGCACCACCGTCGCGGGCATCGTCAACGGCGAAGAGGCGCGCTCGCTCGACAGCAGCCTGCAGCTCGCCCGCAACACGCTGACCTCCAAGACCGAGCCCTCGTCGGGCGCCGGGCTGGCCGGGGCGTTCGACGCGGTCCTGATGGTGCCCGGCGACGGCCCCCGCGCGGCGACGACCGCCGGCCCCGTCGACCAGGTGCCGAACTCGCTGCGCGGCTTCGTCAAGGCGGGCCAGGCGTCCTACCAGTACGCGACCGTGCACACCGACGGGTTCTCCGGGCCGGCGCTCATCGTCGGGAGCCCGGCGTCGTCGCAGGTGGCCAACCTGGAGCTGTACCTGATCTTCCCGCTGAAGAACGAGCAGGCCACCATCCAGCTGGTGCGCGGCACCATGATCACCGGCGGCGCCGTGCTGCTGGTGCTGCTGGCCGGCATCGCGCTGCTGGTCTCGCGGCAGGTGGTGGTGCCGGTGCGGTCCGCGTCGCGGATCGCCGAACGGTTCGCCGAGGGGCACCTGTCCGAGCGGATGCCGGTGCGCGGTGAGGACGACATGGCCCGCCTGGCGGTGTCGTTCAACGACATGGCCGAGAGCCTGTCGCGCCAGATCACCCAGCTCGAGGAGTTCGGCAACCTGCAGCGCCGGTTTACCTCCGACGTCAGCCACGAGCTGCGCACCCCGCTGACGACGGTGCGCATGGCCGCCGACCTGATCTACGACCACAGCGAGGACCTGGACCCGACGCTGCGGCGCTCCACCGAGCTGATGGTCAACGAGCTGGACCGCTTCGAGTCGCTGCTCAACGACCTGCTGGAGATCTCCCGGCACGACGCGGGCGTGGCCGAGCTGTCGGTCGAGGCGGTGGACCTGCGCACCACCGTGCAGGGCGCGCTGGACAACGTCGGGCACCTGGCCGAGGACGCCGGCATCGCGCTGCTCGTGGACCTGCCGCGCGAGGAGGTCATCGCCGAGGTCGACACCCGCCGCGTCGAGCGCATCCTGCGCAACCTGATCGCCAACGCGATCGACCACGCCGAGCACAAGCCCGTGCAGATCCGGATGGGCGCCGACGAGGACACCGTCGCCGTCACCGTCCGCGACTACGGGGTCGGCCTGCGGCCCGGCGAGGAGAAGCTGGTGTTCAGCCGGTTCTGGCGGGCGGACCCGTCGCGGGTGCGCCGCTCCGGTGGCACCGGGCTGGGCCTGGCCATCAGCATCGAAGACGCGCGGCTCCACCAGGGCCGGCTCGAGGCGTGGGGTGAACCGGGCGACGGCTCGTGCTTCCGGCTCACCCTGCCGCTGGTGCGGGGCCACAAGGTGACGACCAGCCCGCTGCCCATGAAGCCCGTCCCGCAGCCGGCCGGGGCCGAACGCAAGGACCGCCCGCTGCGCCAGCGTGAGCACGCCGAGAGGGGCGCGTGATGCGCCGCCTGCTGGGCCTGCTGCTGATCGCGGCGCTGCTCGCCGGCTGCGCGGGGGTGCCCAGCTCGTCGGCGCCGCAAGCCATCGGCACCGTCGACCGGCCGGCGCCGTCGAACCTGCCCAAGCCGACGCCGGGCATGGATCCCGACGTGCTGCTGCGCGAATTCCTCAAGGCGACGGCCGATCCGGCGAACCGGCATCTGGCGGCCCGGCAGTTCCTCACGCAGTCGGCGTCCAACGCCTGGGACGACGCCGGTAGCGCCCTGCTGATCGACCACGTGGTGTTCGTCGAAACCCGTGCCGCCGAACGGGTTTCGGCGACCATGCGGGCCGACATCCTGGGCTCGCTGTCCGACATGGGCGTGTTCGAAACCGCCGAGGGCGTGCTGCCCGACCCGGGGCCCATCGAGCTGGTGAAGACCTCGGGTGGCTGGCGCATCGACCGGCTGCCCAACGGCGTCTTCCTGGACTGGCAGCAGTTCCAGTCGACCTACAAGCGCAACACCCTGTACTTCGCCGACCCGACCGGCAAGACCGTGGCGCCCGATCCCCGCTACGTCGCGGTGCCCGACCACGACGCGCTGGCCACCGAGCTGATCTCCAAGCTCATCGCCGGGCCGCGACCCGAGATGGCTCACACCGTGCGCAACCTGCTCGCCCCGCCGCTGCGGCTGCGCGGGCCGGTGACCCGCGCCGACGGCGGCAAGAACGGGATCGGGCGCGGCTACGGCGGCGCCCGCGTCGAACTCGAGAAGCTGTCCACCACCGATCCGCACAGCAGGCAATTGCTGGCCGCGCAGATCATCTGGACGCTGGCGCGCGCCGACATCCGCGGGCCCTACGTCATCAACGCCGACGGCGCGCCGCTGGACGACCGGTTCCGCGACGGGTGGACCACCTCCGACGTCGCCGCCACCGACCCCGGCGTGGCCGACGGGGCCGGCGTCCCGCTGCACGCGCTGGTGAACGGATCGCTGGTCTCCCTGGACGGGCAGCGCTTCACCATGGTGCCTGGCGCCTTCGGCCGGATGGGCGACCAGACCGGGGCCGCCCTGTCGCGCAACGGCCGCCAGCTCGCTTCGGTGGTGACCCTGCACCGCGGCGCCCCCGACTCGGCGGCGTCGCTGTGGATCGGCGACGTCGGCGCCGAGGCGGTGCAATCGGCCGACGGGCACAGCCTCTCGCGGCCCACCTGGTCGCTCGACGACGTGGTGTGGGTGGTGGTGGACGGCAACAACGTGCTGCGCGCCATCCAGGAGCCGGCGTCGGGGCAACCGGCCCGCATCCCGGTGGATTCGGTGGCCGTCGCGACGCGCTTCCCCGGCCCGATCACCGATCTGCAGCTGTCCCGCGACAGCACCCGCGCGGCGATGGTGATCGGCGGCCAGGTGATCTTGGCCAGCGTGGAGCAGACCCAGGCCGGGCAGTTCGCCCTGACCTATCCGCGGCGGCTCGGCTTCGGGCTCGGCAATTCGGTGGTGTCGCTGTCGTGGCGCACCGGCGACGACATCGTCGTCACCCGCACCGACCCCGCGCACCCGGTGTCGTACGTGAACATCGACGGGGTGAACTCCGACGCGCCGGCCCACGGTTTGCAGATGCCCGTGACGACGGTGGTCGCCAACCCGTCGACCGCGTATGTGGCGGCGCCGCAGGGGATTCTGCAGTATTCGCCGTCGGCAGACGGCCAGCAGGGCTGGTCGGATGTGCCCGGCCTGATGTTGCCCGGGGCGGCGCCGGTCCTGCCGGGATAGGGGCCGCGTCGTCGACACGACCGCTTGGGGTGTCGCGTGGGATGCGTTGTGCACCACCTGGGAGCCGACGCAATCTGGTGTGAGTCGAAGTTGATATCCGCGCTACCGGCGGTAATCTTCGCGTAATTCACCAAACTTACTGTCGGGGAAGCACTTTGGTGCCGCACCAGGTGTTCGTTCACCGACGATGTCTTGCCTTCGGCAGGCCTTGGCTCTCACCGCGGTGCGGGTAACGCCACCGATGTAGCCCACTGCCGCAGCGTAATTCGTCCTCAGCGCGCTTTGAGACGGAGATGACTTTGACGACTCGCACGGACGTACTGACCGAAACGGGCGCACCGCGCCCGCGGGCCTGGTCGCAGTCCCGTTGGGTGCAGCTCGGCCTGGGCCTGGTCTGCATGATGACGATCTCCAGCCCGCAGTACGTGTGGACGCTGATGACCAAACCGCTCGCCGACAAGCTCGGCGTCGCCCTGCCCGCCTTGCAGGTGACCTTCTCCCTGCTCGTGGTCCTGCAGGCCTTCTTCTCGCCGTTCCAGGGCGCGCTCATCGACCGCTTCGGGCCGCGCCGGTTGATCTCGATCGGCACGCTGCTGGCGGGGGCGAGCTGGGTGCTGGCTGCCCAGGCGCACAACCTGCCGGCGCTCTACCTCACCTATGGCGGTATCGGCGGCCTCGGCACGGGCATCGTCTACGTCGGCGTCGTCGGGCTGATGGTCCGCTGGTTCCCCGATCGGCGCGGCTTCGCCGTCGGCGTGGTCGCGGCCGGCTACGGCATGGGTGCCATCCTGACCACCTTCCCGATTGCGTCGTCGCTCGCCGCGCGCGGCGTGCAGTCGACCCTGTGGCTGTTCGGCATCGTGTTCGCCGTCGTCGGATTCGGTGCCGCACAAGGGTTGCACGCGCCCGCCGAGGAACTCCGGGTGACGACCGCCCCGACGCCCGTCACGGCGCGCGACTACCGGCCGTCGGAGATGCTTCGGCGGCCGCTGTTCTGGTTGCTGTTCGTCATGATGACGATGATGGCCACCTCGGGCCTGATGGTGACCTCGCAGATGGCGACGTTCGCGACGGATTTCGGTGCCGCCAAGGTCGCCGTGTTCGGGCTCGCGGCCCTGCCGCTCGCCTTGACGATCGACCGCTTCACCAACGGCCTGACGCGACCGCTGTTCGGCTGGGTCTCCGACCGATTGGGCCGGGAGAACACCATGGGCCTCGCCTTCGCGCTGGAGGGCGTCGCCATGACCCTGTGGTTGCTCACCCGCTCGGACGCCACGCTGTTCGTGCTGCTCTCGGGGCTGGTCTTCTTCGGCTGGGGCGAGATCTTCTCGCTGTTCCCGTCGACCCTGACCGACACCTTCGGCACGCGGCACGCGACGGCCAACTACGGCTGGCTCTACATCTCGTTCGGAGTCGGTTCGATCCTGGGCGGCCCGCTCGCCGCGTTGCTGCACCAACGGGCGGGCAGCTGGGTCCCCGTGTTCGGGTGCGCGATCGCGTTCGACCTGGCGACGGCGGCGCTGGCGGTGGTGGTCCTCAAGCCGGCGCGGGCGCGGTTCGTCGACGGCCGCGCACAGTGCGCGCCGGCGGTCGCCGCGGCGTAGGCGCGCGACTCGTCGGGGCGTGTCAGCCCCGGCGGTCACACTGGCGGCATGTTGGACCTGTTCCTGCCGCTGGAGTGCGGTGGCTGCGGCGCGCCGTCGGTGCGCTGGTGTGTCGCGTGCGGGCGCGAGCTGGCCGTGGCCGCCGACGAGCCGCACGTGGTGCGGCCGCGCGTCGACCCGGGCGTGCCGGTGTTCGCGCTCGGTCGCTACGCCAACGCCCGGCGCCAGGCGATCCTGGCGCTCAAGGAGCACGGCCGCGGCGACCTCGTCGCCCCGCTGGCGCGGTCGCTGGCCCTCGGCGTGCACCGGCTGGTGTCGTGGGGGATGGTGGAAACGCCGCTGACCCTGGTGCCCGCGCCGACCCGACGCGCCGCGGCCCGCCGACGCGGGGGCGACCCGGTCACCCGGCTGGCCCGCGCGGCGGTCGCCGGCCACCCGCGGATCGCGGTCGCCGCGGCGCTGCGGACCCGGGCGCTCACCCGCGACTCGGTGGGCCTGGGCACCGCGGCCCGCGAACGCAACGTCACCGGCCGGGTGGTGCTGCACGGGCGGCCGCCGGGCACCGAGGTGCTGATCGTCGACGACATCGTCACCACCGGCGCGACCGCCCGCGAGTCGGTGCGGGTGCTGCGCGCCGCGGGCGCCCGGGTCGCCGCGGTGCTGGCCATCGCCGCCGCCTGACCACCGAACCCGTGCGGCCGCCAAGAGCATGTGAAGAACTCGCAACAGCTCGAAGAAATTAGTGGCATGGGCAGGCGAACAAGAGCTAACGTCGAGATCAACGACAACGACTCATCGGTCTGCCTCACTGGTCGCGGTTCTGCCCAGGTTGAGACCCCAGGTGCGGGAAGGGGTGAGTGTTCGACACCTTGCACCGGCGGGCAACCTGCGGCGGTCACGCTTCTTCGATTCGCTCTCACCCTCGTCGGCGCATCAGCCAGCCGGGCACGCACGGCGCGTGCGACGCGTAAGAGAAACGAGTTGTCCCGTATGTCAAGGCCTTCCGTGAATTCCGGTCAGATTCTGGACCAACCGTTGCCCCCCACCAACGGGCATGCCCAACCGAGCGCCACCGCCGAAGTTGTGTTCAAGGGGCGCAACGTCGAAATTCCCGACCACTACCGCGTCTACGTCTCGCAGAAACTGGCCCGCCTCGAGCGCTTCGACCGCTCCATCTACCTCTTCGATGTCGAGCTCAAACACGCGCCGAACCGGCGCCAGCGAAAATCCTGTCAGCGCGTGGAGATCACCGCCCGCGGGCGCGGGCCGGTGAGCCGGGCCGAAGCCTGCGCGGACAGCTTCTACGCCGCGTTCGAATCCGCGGTCGACAAACTCGAGAACCGGCTACGCCGCTCCAAGGACCGCCGCAAGGTGCACTACGGCGACAAGACCCCGGTCTCGCTGGCCGCGGCCACCGCGGTGCTGCCGCCCGAAGCGGCCAACGGCGCGACCGGGCCGGTCGGCCCCGACCGCGGTCACGACCACCGGCACGACCACGACGACGCCCATGACGGAGCCCGTGACGGCGCGGGGGCCGACCACGAGCCCGGGCGCATCGTGCGGACCAAGGAGCACCCGGCCAGGCCGATGACGGTCGACGACGCGCTCTACGAGATGGAGCTCGTCGGGCACGACTTCTTCCTCTTCCACGACAAGCACACCGAGCGGCCCTGCGTGGTCTATCGGCGGCACGCCTACGATTACGGGCTGATCAGGCTCTCCTGACGGGCTGTCGTCGCCGGGTCGTCACCTACCATGGGAGTCGCCTGAACGAAGACTCCTACCAACAGGGGACATTGCTGTGCTGTCGAAGTTGTTGCGCCTCGGCGAAGGTCGCATGCTCAAGCGTCTCAACCGGGTGGCTGACTACGTCAACACCTTGTCCGACGAGATCGAAAAGCTCACCGACGCCGAGCTGCGCGCCAAGACCGACGAGTTCAAGAAGCGGCACGCCGACGGCGAAAGCCTCGACGACCTGCTGCCCGAGGCGTTCGCCGTAGCCCGCGAGGCCGCGTGGCGGGTGCTCGACCAGCGGCACTTCGACGTGCAGGTGATGGGCGGTGCCGCCCTGCACTTCGGCAACGTCGCCGAGATGAAGACCGGTGAGGGCAAGACTCTGACCTCGGTGCTGCCGGCCTATCTCAACGCCATCGGCGGTAAGGGTGTGCACGTCGTCACCGTCAACGACTACCTGGCCAAACGTGACAGCGAGTGGATGGGCCGTGTGCACCGCTTCCTGGGCCTCGAGGTCGGCGTCATCCTCGCGCAGATGACGCCCGACGAGCGTCGGGTGGCCTACAACGCCGACATCACCTACGGCACCAACAACGAGTTCGGCTTCGACTACCTGCGCGACAACATGGCGCATTCGCTCGACGACCTGGTGCAGCGCGGCCACAATTTCGCCATCGTCGACGAGGTCGACTCGATCCTGATCGACGAGGCCCGGACGCCGCTGATCATCTCCGGCCCCGCCGACGGCGCCTCCAACTGGTATTTGGAGTTCGCGCGGCTGGCGCCGCTGATGGAGAAGGACGTCCACTACGAGGTGGACCTGCGCAAACGCACCGTCGGGGTGCACGAGCTGGGCGTCGAGTTCGTCGAGGACCAGCTCGGCATCGACAACCTCTACGAGGCCGCCAACTCGCCGCTGGTCAGCTACCTCAACAACGCGCTGAAGGCCAAGGAGCTGTTCAACCGCGACAAGGACTACATCGTGCGCGACGGCGAGGTCCTCATCGTCGACGAGTTCACCGGCCGCGTGCTCTACGGCCGGCGCTACAACGAGGGCATGCACCAGGCCATCGAGGCCAAGGAGCACGTGGAGATCAAGGCCGAGAACCAGACGCTGGCCACCATCACCCTGCAGAACTACTTCCGGCTCTACGACAAGCTCTCCGGCATGACCGGTACCGCCCAGACCGAGGCGGCCGAGCTGCACGAGATCTACAAGCTGGGCGTCGTCCCGATCCCGACGAACAAGCCGATGGTCCGCCAAGACCAGTCGGACCTGATCTACAAGACCGAGGAAGCCAAGTACATCGCGGTGGTCGACGACGTCGTCGAGCGCTACCAGAAGGGTCAGCCGGTGCTGATCGGTACCACCAGCGTCGAGCGCTCGGAGTACCTGTCGCGGCAGTTCACCAAGCGGCGGGTGCCGCACAACGTGCTCAACGCGAAGTACCACGAGCAAGAGGCGCAGATCGTCGCCGTCGCCGGCCGCCGGGGCGGCATCACGGTGGCCACCAACATGGCCGGCCGCGGCACCGACATCGTGCTGGGCGGCAACGCCGACTTCCTCACCGACCTGCGGCTGCGCGAGCGCGGCCTGGACCCGGTCGAAACCGCCGAGGAGTACGAGGCGGCCTGGCACGAGGAGCTGCCCAAGGTCAAGGAGGAGGTCAGCGCCGAGGCCGCCGAGGTGATCGAGGCCGGCGGCCTGTACGTGCTGGGCACCGAGCGGCACGAGTCGCGGCGCATCGACAACCAGCTGCGCGGCCGGTCCGGCCGCCAGGGCGACCCGGGGGAGTCGCGGTTCTACCTGTCGCTGGGCGACGAGTTGATGCGCCGGTTCAACGGCGCCGCGCTCGAGGCGATGCTCAACCGGCTGAACCTGCCCGACGACGTGCCCATCGAGGCCAAGATGGTCACCCGGGCCATCAAGAGCGCCCAGACCCAGGTCGAGCAGCAGAACTTCGAGGTCCGCAAGAACGTCCTGAAGTACGACGAGGTGATGAACCAGCAGCGCAAGGTCATCTACGCCGAGCGGCGCCGCATCCTGGAGGGCGAGAACCTCAAGGAGCAGGCCCTGGAGATGGTCCGCGACGTGGTGACCGCCTACGTCACGGGCGCGACGAACGACGGCTACGCCGAGGACTGGGATCTCGAGGCGCTGTGGACGGCGCTGAAGACGCTGTACCCGGTGGGCATCGACCACGAGACGCTGATCCGCGTGGACGGGGACTCCGAGCGCGACGACCTGACGCGCGAGGAGCTGCTCGAAGAGCTGCTCAAGGACGCCGAAAACGCCTACGCCGCAAGGGAAGCCCAGCTCGAGGAGATCGCGGGGGAGGGCGCGATGCGCCAGCTCGAACGCAACGTGCTGCTCAACGTCATCGACCGCAAGTGGCGCGAGCACCTCTACGAGATGGATTACCTCAAGGAGGGCATCGGCCTGCGCGCGATGGCGCAGCGCGACCCGCTGGTGGAGTACCAGCGCGAGGGTTACGACATGTTCATGGCCATGCTCGACGGCATGAAGGAGGAGTCCGTCGGGTTCCTGTTCAACGTGACCGTCGAGGCGGTGCCCAGCCCGCAGGTGGCGCCGGTCGAGACGCCCGAAGGCCTCAAGGAGCTCGGCGCCTCCACCGAGAGCGCCGCCGCGCCGGCCCCCCGCGAGGAGCCGCCG
>NZ_LZKC01000270.1:0-931 GCF_001672685.1 Mycobacterium sp. E2462 | reverse complement strand
GGCCATCCATCACCACTACGACGTCTCGAACAGCTTCTACGAGTGGGTGCTGGGGCCGTCGATGACCTACACCTGCGCGGTCTACGCCGACGCCGGCGCGACGCTGGAGGAGGCACAGGACAACAAGTACCGGCTGGTCTTCGACAAGCTGCGACTGCGGCCCGGCGACCGGTTGCTCGACGTCGGCTGCGGTTGGGGCGGCATGGTGCGCTACGCGGCGCGCCGCGGGGTCCGCGCGATCGGCGCGACCCTGTCGGCCGAGCAGGCGAAGTGGGCGCGGCAGGCGATCCGCGCCGAGGGGCTCGACGCGCTGGCCGAGGTGCGCCACACCGACTACCGCGACGTGCGCGAGGGCGGGTTCGACGCGGTGTCGTCCATCGGCCTGACCGAGCACATCGGCGTCAAGAACTACCCCGCCTACTTCGGCTTCCTGCATGCCAAGTTGCGGCCCGGCGGTCTGCTGCTCAACCACTGCATCACCCGCCGCGACAACTCGTCGACGTCGTTCGCGGGCGGGTTCACCGACCGCTACGTGTTCCCGGACGGGGAGCTCACCGGGTCGGGACGCATCACCACCGAGATCGAGGACGTCGGGTTCGAGGTGTTGCACACGGAGAACTTCCGGCACCACTACGCGATAACGTTGCGCGATTGGTGCGCAAACCTGGTGCGGAACTGGGACGTTGCGGTGGCCGAGGTCGGCCTGCCGACCGCGAAGGTGTGGGGGCTGTACATGGCGGCGTCGCGGGTGGCGTTCGAGCAGAACAACCTCCAGCTACACCACGTGCTGGCCACCAAGGTCGACGCGGCGGACGACCACGGCCTGCCGCTGCGTCCGTGGTGGGCGCCGTGAACCGCGCCCGCGGCGAGCTAGCCGCCGTCGATGCGGCGGGCGCCCAGCTCGTTCTGCAGTAGCTCCAGGGCGACCTCT
>NZ_LZKC01000269.1:0-869 GCF_001672685.1 Mycobacterium sp. E2462 | reverse complement strand
TGCGGGCGCAGCTCGACGCCGGGGTGGACGCGATTCAGGTCTTCGACTCGTGGGCCGGGACCCTGGCGCTGCCCGACTACCGCGCCTACGTGCAGCCGCACACCGCCCGGGTGTTCGCCGCGCTGGCCGACTACGGCGTGCCGATGACCCACTTCGGGGTCGGCACCGCCGAACTGCTGGGCGCCATGTCGACCGTCGGCGCGTCGGTGGTCGGCGTCGATTGGCGGACCTCGCTGGCGGACGCCGCGGCCCGCGTCGGCCCGGGAACCGCGTTGCAGGGCAACCTCGATCCGGTGGTCCTGCAGGCGGGTTGGCCGGCGGTGGAGCGCGCCGCGCGGGCCGTCGTGGACGACGGGCGCCGCGCGGTCGACGCCGGCGCGGCTGGGCACGTCTTCAACCTGGGCCACGGCGTGCTGCCCGAGACCGATCCCGGCGTGCTGACCGACCTGGTGTCGCTGGTCCACTCCGTATGACCGTGTATTGCGTTGTCGGCGGCGGAATTTCGGGGCTGACGTCGGCGTACCGGTTGCGGATGGCCGCCGGGGACGACGCGAGCGTGACGCTGTTCGACCCGGGCGCGACGCCGGGCGGGATCCTGCGCACCGCGTCGGTCGCCGGGGTGCCGATGGACCTCGGCGCCGAGGCCTTCGTGTTGCGCCGCCCCGAAATGCCGGCGCTGCTGGCCGAATTGGGCTTGTCGGATCGGCGGTTGACCGCCACGGGGGTGCGCCCGCGGATCTACAGCCAGGGCGCGCTGCGCCCGTTGCCCGCGGGCACGCTGATGGGCATCCCGTCGACGCCGGAGTCGGTGGCCGGGCTGGTCGACGAGGCGACCGTCGCGCGGATGGCCGCCGAACCCGGCCGCGCGC
>NZ_LZKC01000268.1:0-1236 GCF_001672685.1 Mycobacterium sp. E2462 | reverse complement strand
CATCCACCGGCGACCAGCCGGCCCCGGCGCTCCCTCGCCCCCCAGCGGCCCCCTGCCGCCCGTACCCGCCGGCATCGACCGGCGCCGCCCCGAGCTGTCCGACTCCGCCTTGGTGTCGCGCTCGTGGGCGATGGCGTTCGCCACCCTGATCAGCCGGCTCACCGGCTTCGCCCGCATCGTGCTGCTCGCCGCCATGCTGGGCGCCGCGCTGTCCAGCTCGTTCTCGGTGGCCAACCAGCTGCCCAACCTGGTGGCCGCGCTGGTGCTGGAGGCCACCTTCACGGCGATCTTCGTGCCCGTCCTGGCCCGCGCCGAGCAGGGCGATCCCGACGGCGGCGCGGCGTTCGTGCGGCGCCTGGTGACGCTGACGACCAGGCCGAGCTGGCTGATCAGGACGTAGAGCACCATCGCGGCGGCCATGGTGCCGAACCGTTTGAGGCGCTGGTCGATGCCCCACAGCGGGCGCAGGCTGACGTGCTGGCGGCGCAGCGCAATTAGCAGCACCGCGGTCTGGGCGAAGACGCCGAGGGTGGTGCCCAGGGCCAGCACGAGCAGCTTGGTGTTGCCCATCCGCACCGGGTCCACGGACAGCTCGCCCGGTACCAACGCGTACACCGCCAGGGTGCCGAGCGCGACAACGTTGTTGACGACCGGCGCCCAGGCCGTCGGCCCAAACACGTTGCGGGTGTTCAGGATTGCCATGAACACCGACGTGAGGCCGTAGGCGAGCACCTGCGGCAGCAGTAGGTAGGCGAAGGCGACGGTCAGCGGCTCGTTGACCTGTGGGACGCGGCCCAGCATCAGCCGCACCAGCAGCGGCGCGGCCAGCACCGACAGGGCGGTGGCGACTATCAGCAGGGCGGTCGTCAGCGTCACCAGGCGCCGCACGAACGCCGCGCCGCCGTCGGGATCGCCCTGCTCGGCGCGGGCCAGGACGGGCACGAAGATCGCCGTGAAGGTGGCCTCCAGCACCAGCGCGGCCACCAGGTTGGGCAGCTGGTTGGCCACCGAGAACGAGCTGGACAGCGCGGCGCCCAGCATGGCGGCGAGCAGCACGATGCGGGCGAAGCCGGTGAGCCGGCTGATCAGGGTGGCGAACGCCATCGCCCACGAGCGCGACACCAAGGCGGAGTCGGACAGCTCGGGGCGGCGCCGGTCGATGCCGGCGGGTACGGGCGGCAGGGGGCCGGTGGGCGGCGAGAGCGAGTGCCGGGGCCGGCTGGTCGCCGGCGCCGG
>NZ_LZKC01000267.1:0-5548 GCF_001672685.1 Mycobacterium sp. E2462 | reverse complement strand
TGTGGGCGAAGGCTTGCGCGGGGCGGGCTGGCGATTACGGTCGGGGGGTCGGAGGGAGCCCGTCATGTCGATCGATCCGCCCCCCTTTCCCGGCCAGCCGCCGGGCTACGGGCCGCACTACGGCTGGAGTCCGGGCCCGCCCGCCGCCCCGCCCAAACCGGCGCCCCGAAAGCACTGGTACGCGGTGGGTGCCGGGCTCCTCGCGGTCGGGATCATCCTCGGCGCCACGGTGTTCGGGGTGGGGCTGGTCACCATCTTGAGCAAGCGACCCGCGGCCGAGCACACCTTCGGCAGCGGCGGGTCGACGACCGTGCACATCGACGCCGGCGCGACGAAGGTCATCTACGTCGACAACGACGAGGGGTCCGGGCGGCATCGCGTGCACTGCGACGTCGACGGCGGTTCGACCCAGCGTCCTCGCCTGCAGCGCTACGACGGCAACATGACGCTCAATCACTGGGACGCGTTCTTCACGATCGACGCCGTCGACTCGGGTGACTACACGATCGCGTGCACGGGAGCGCCCGCGGACACCTTCGGCGTGGGGGACAAGCCCAGCACCGCCGCGTTCGTCGCCACGATCCTCGGCGGGCTGGCGGGAGTGGGGATCGCGGTGGCGGGCATCGTCACCCTCGTCGTCACCGCGGTGCTGCGGCACCGCCGCGCGACGACGCCGTGGTACCCCGGCTTCACAACACCCGGGTGACCTTCTCCGTCTCGATGCGGCGCGGCAGCGCGGCCGGATCGGGATTGGCCACCTGCACCAGCGAGCCGCCGACCGAAAGGATCGCCAGCAGCCCGTCGACCAGCTCGGCCGGTCCCGGCCACGACGCGGTGGACAACACCCGATCCCGCGACGTCAAAGCCCTTGTCGCAACGGCTCTTTCGCACTCCGCCCGGACCTGCTCGACAGTGCGGCCGGCCAGCGCCGTGCCGGGCCGGGCCTCCGGAACGATCTGGTCGCCGTGCACCCGCACCGCGGTGGCGTAGTCCGTCACCCCGATCGGCAGGCCGTCGGCGGGGCGGCCGAACGGGTCCAGCGACAGCACCGCCACCTCGCCACCGGGTGCCGCCGCGTCAGCCTCGTCGAGCCGCTCAGCGGTGCACAGCGCCAGGTCGGCCGGGCCGTCGAGCACCGCCTCCGCGCCGATCCACCACACGCCGAACAGCACCGCGGCCGTCTGCCAGTGTGCCGGCAGCAGGATGGCGACCCGGCTGGCCGGGCCGGCGCCCAGCTCGTCGCGCAGCAAATTGCCCGTCTTGGCGGCCCAGTTGGCCAGGGTCACCGCCGACAGTTCGATGCGCTCACCCGTGGCGTCGTCGTAGTAGGTAATGCGCGGTCCGACCGGGTCGGCCCGCAGCAGCGGATCGAGGATCGCCCCGGACAGCGTCGCCGGCGCGCTCAGTTGATGCACTCCGGCTTGTCGGAACCAGCGGTCAGGATCGGCGACGGCGCCGGCACGTTCGGGTCGGCGGCCGGTCCGGTGTTCGACGCCTTGGCGGCCAGCACCGGCCCGCCCGACGAGCCGCCGGAGAGCCCCGAGCCGGGGCCGCTGTAGTCGTTGGCCAAGACCACCCGCACCGACCCGGGCGCCAGCGACGTGTCCGGGACGACGGGCAACCCGCCCAGCTCCTTGGACACCTGCTGGGCGCCCAGATCGTCACTCTTGGCGGCGCGCACCTGGCTGGTCTTGACGTGTGTGCCGTCGCTGTTGCCCACCGTGCCCGCGCCAAAACCCTTGGCGCTCAACACATCCGACACCGCGGCCGCCAGGCCGTTGATATCGGTGTCGTTGACGACGCTGGCGGTGGTCTTCGCCGGGGTGTAGGCGATCTCCTCGGTCTTGCCCTGCTCCTGGTTGTGCAGCAGGCTGCCGACCCAGTCGGCGACCTGATGCGGGTCCACCCGCACCACGCTCTGCATGCCGTCATCGCTCCAGCCGGCGCCGTCGAGCACCGGGATGGTGGCGAACGCGACGTTGCCGCCGGCCAGCTTCTGCATCTGCTGCACGAAATCCATGACGTCCCAGCCGGCGGAGATGACCACCGAGCGCTGCACGGCCGCCTCGAGCCGCTTGACGGTGGCGGGGCTGGACAGCGTCTGGCCGGAGATGACGCGGTGGGCCAGCGACGCCATTACCACCTGCTGGCGCACCACCCGGTCGAGGTCGCCGCGGGGCAGCTCGTGGCGTTGGCGCACGAAGCTCAACGCCTCCGGGCCGCTGAGTCGCTGCGGGCCCGCCGGGAAGTCCGCGCCCGAAAGCGGTTCGAACACCGGCTCTTTGAGGCACACGTCGACGCCGCCCAGCGCGTCGGTGATCAGCGAGAAGCCCAGCAGGCCGATCTCGGCGTAGTGGTCGACGGTGACGCCGGTCAGGTCGGCGACGGTCTTGATCAGCGCGTCGCGGCCGGCCTCGGTGCCCTGCGCGGCGGCGTCGGCGGCGGAGTCGCCGGCGCGCACCAGGCTGGCGCGCTTGGACTCGCGGGTCTGGCCGTAGACGCCGTTGATCTTGGTCTTGCCCAGGCCGGGCGCCGCGACGTAGGAGTCGCGCGGGATCGAGATGGCCGTCGCCGACTTTCCGTTGTTCGGGATGCGGATCAGGATGATCGTGTCGGTGTTGGTGGCTTCCTCGTCGCCCGCCTTGAGGGTGTCCAGTTCCTCCTGGGACAGCGGGTTGCCGTGCGCGTCGGTGCGGCTGTCGAGGCCCACCAGCAGGATGTCGATGGCGCCGTCGTCGCCGCCCTTGCCCAGTGAGGGCGCCGACATGTGGAAGATGCCGTTCTCGAAGGAGCGGACATTGGTCCATGCGATCCCGGTGCCGACGACGACCAGCAGCGTCAGCGCGGTGGCAATCACACGAATCACACGATGCACAGGCATCCCATTAGGCTACTTGCGACACACGCGCTTCACGGGTAACGAGCCCCGCGTGCCCAGGGATCGCCCCAACTTTTCGGGGCATGCCAGACTGAAAACCATGTCGGGCAGGATCGTGATCACGGGTGCCGGCGGCCAGTTGGGCGGTTTTCTGGCGTCGCTGACGGCGCGTCAGGGCCGCGACGCGGTCGCCTTCACCTCGTCGCAATGGGACATCACCGACCCCGGCGCCGCCGAGCGCATCGTGCAGCGCGGCGACGTGGTGATCAACTGCGCGGCCTACACCAACGTCGACGGCGCCGAAAGTGACCAGGCGCGGGCGCACGCGGTCAACGCCACCGGCCCCGAACACATCGCCCGCGCCTGTGCGCGTGCCGGCGCCCGGCTGCTCCACGTCTCCACCGACTACGTGTTCGGTGGCAACGCGCCGGCCGAGCCGCGCCCGTACGAGCCCAGCGACCCGACCGCACCGCAGGGCGTCTACGCGGTGACCAAGCTGGCGGGGGAGCGGGCCGTGCTGGCGGCGCTGCCGGACGCGGTCGTCGTCCGCACCGCCTGGGTCTACACCGGCGGCACCGGCAAGGACTTCGTCGCGGTCATGCGCCGGCTGGCCGCCGGTGACGGCCCGGTGAACGTGGTCGACGACCAGACCGGGTCGCCGACCTACGTCGCCGACCTGGCCGACGCGCTGCTGCAGATCGCCGACGACGGGGTGCCCGGACCGGTCCTGCACGCCGCCAACGAGGGCGCGGTGTCGCGCTACGAGCAGACCCGCGCCATCTTCGAGGAGTGCGGCGCCGACCCGTCCCGGGTGCATCCGGTGAGCACCGACGAGTTCCCGCGCCCGGCGCCCCGCCCGACCTACTCCGCGCTGTCCGGCCGCGAGTCCGCGGCGGCGGGGCTGCGCCCGCTCAGGCCCTGGCGGGCCGCGCTGGTCGCGGCCCTGAACGCCGCCCTGGACGGCGCCGTCGCCGCGGATCGACCGTTACCCTCGACGCGTGACTGACGTCCTGCCGGTCGTGACGGTGACCTATTCGCCGGGCCCGCACCTCGAACGTTTCCTGGCCTCGCTGTCGCTGGCGACCGAGCGTCAGGTGTGCGTGCTGCTCGCCGACAACGGCTCCACCGACGGAACGCCCGAGGCCGCCGTCGAGCGCTACCCCAACGTCCGGCTGTTCCATACCGGCGCCAACCTCGGTTACGGCACCGCGGTCAACCGCGCGGTCGCCGAGCTGTCGGAGAGCGAGGGCGCGGGCCAGGACTGGGTCATCATCGCCAACCCGGACGTGCAGTGGGGCCCGGGCAGCATCGACGCGCTGCTGGACGCGGCCGGCCGCTGGCCGCGGGCCGGCGCGCTGGGCCCGCTGATCCGGGACCCCGACGGATCGGTCTACCCGTCGGCCCGCCACCTGCCCAGCCTGGTCCGCGGCGGCATGCACGCGGTCGTCGGGCCGTTCTGGAAGCGCAACCCGTGGTCGGCGGCCTACCGCCAGGAGCGGCTGGAGCCCAGCGAGCGGGTCGTCGGCTGGCTGTCCGGGTCCTGCCTGCTGGTGCGCCGGACCGCGTTCGGGCAGGTGGGCGGCTTCGACGAGCGCTACTTCATGTACATGGAGGATGTCGATCTCGGTGACCGCCTGGGGCAGGCCGGCTGGCTGAGCGTCTACGTGCCGTCGTCCGAGGTGCTGCACCACAAGGGCCACTCCACCGGCGACGACCCGGCCAGCCACCTCGCGGCCCACCACCGGAGCACGTATATGTTTCTCGCCGACCGGCATTCCGGTTGGTGGCGCGCCCCGCTGCGCTGGACGCTGCGGGCCTCCTTGGCGGCGCGCTCCCGGCTGATGGTGCGCAGCGCGCTGCGCACCTCCCGACGCGGAAAGGCGACGCTGAGTTGACGAACCCGTTGACGGTCGACGCGGTGGTGCTGGTCGGTGGCAAGGGCACCCGGTTGCGGCCGCTGACCCTCTCGGCGCCCAAGCCGATGCTGCCCACCGCCGGGCTGCCGTTCCTCAACCACCTGCTGTCGCGGATCGCCGCGGCCGGCATCGAGCACGTCATCCTCAGCACGTCGTATCAGGCCGCAGTGTTCGAGGCCGAGTTCGGCGACGGCTCCAAGCTGGGCCTGCAAATCGACTACGTCACCGAGGAACGGCCGCTGGGCACCGGCGGCGGCATCGCCAACGTGGCCGGCCACCTGCGCCACGACACCGCGATGGTGTTCAACGGCGACGTGCTCTCCGGCGCGGACCTGCGCCAGATGCTGGAATTCCACACCGAGCAGCGCTCCGACGTCACCCTGCACCTGGTCCGGGTCGGCGATCCCCGCGCGTTCGGCTGCGTGACGACCGACGACGACGGCCGGGTCACCGCCTTCGTGGAGAAGACGCAAGATCCGCCGACCGACCAGATCAACGCCGGCACCTATATCTTCGGCCGCGACATCATCGAACGGATCCCGACGGGCCGCGAGGTCTCCGTCGAGCGCGAGGTGTTCCCCAACTTGCTCGCCGACGCCGGCGTGAAGGTGTGCGGTTACGTCGACGCCACCTACTGGCGCGACATGGGGACGCCGGAGGACTTCGTGCGCGGGTCGGCGGACCTGGTGCGCGGGATCGCGCCGTCACCGGCCCTGCGGGGCCACCGCGGCGAACAGTGGGTGCACGACGGCGC
>NZ_LZKC01000266.1:0-10455 GCF_001672685.1 Mycobacterium sp. E2462 | reverse complement strand
GGTAAACCCTTGCTCGACAACGTAATTGACCAGTTCATCGGCCAGCTGGCGGTAGTTGAGGCCGGGACGCCACGAGCCCAGGTGCACTTCGTAGGTGCTCATCGGCTCGAAAACCGGGTTCCGGCCGGCGCGCTGGGTCATCCAGTCGCCGTCCTGCCACGTGTAGTCGCTGCGGGTGACTCGCGACGCGGTGTGCGGCGGCACCTCGGTGGCGAACGCCATCGGGTCGGCCCGCTCGGTGACCACGTCGTCGGCCCCGTGCACGCGGAACTTGTACAGCCCGCCGACGGGGAAGCCAGGCCAGAATAGCTCCCACACACCGGAGGATCCGAGCGACCGCATGGGTGCCTCGTTGCCGGTCCACCCGTTGAACTCGCCGATCAGGCTGACGCCCTTGGCGTTGGGCGCCCATACGGCGAACGACACGCCGTCGACCACGCCATCGGCGGTCGTGAACGAACGCGGATGCGCGCCAAGGACTTCCCACAGTCGCTCGTGGCGGCCCTCGCCGAACAGGAACAGGTCGACCTCACCCAGCGTGGGCAGAAACCGGTATGCATCGGCGACGACGTAGGGCTCGGCGCCCTCGTAGGTGATCTGCAACCGGTAGTCGATGAGGTTGACGAACGGCAGCGCCACCGCGAACAGGCCAGAATCGACGTGCTGCAGCGGGAAGCGCTCGTCGCCGACCAGCGCGACGACCTCCGCCGCGTGCGGGCGGAAGGCGCGGATCACGGTGTGGTCGCCGTATTCGTGGGCCCCCAGCACGCCGTGCGGGTTGTAGTGGGTGCCGGACACCAGGCGGGCCACATCGGCCGGGTCGGGCGCCAGGTTCGTCTGGGCGAGTTGGTCGGCTTGGCTCATTTCACAGTCCCTCCGGTCCGTTCGGTGGCCTACGGAGCAGCTTCATGCGCGAATCTGCAGGCACGAGCGGCATGTTGATGACGTGGGCGACCGCCTGCGCCGGATCGAGGCGCACGTAGTTGTTCTGGCCCCACTGGAATTCTTGACCGGTGATCTCGTCGCGCACCCAAAAGCGCTCATAGGGCTCCATACCCAATGCCGCCATGTCCAAAAACAGCGTCGCCTCCTCGGGCCCGTACGCGTTGAGCGTCACGACCACCAGCACGCAGTCGCCGGTCACCGGATCGAACTTGCTGTAGGCCAGCAGCGCGTCGTTGTCGACGCTGTGGAAATGGATGGTGCGCAGCTGCTGCAGCGCGGGGTGGAGGCGGCGAATCCCGTTGAGCTGCGTGAGGAACGGCTCCAGCGAGCGTCCCTGCGCCAGCGCACCCTCGAAGTCGCGGGGCCGCAGCTCGTACTTCTCGGAGTCCAGGTACTCCTCGCTGCCCTCCCGCACAGCGCGGTGCTCGAACAGCTCGTAGCCCGAATACACGCCCCACGCCGGGCCCATGGTCGCCGCCAGCACCGCCCGGATCGCAAACATGCCGGGGCCGTTGTGCTGCAGGATCGCGTGCAGGATGTCGGGGGTGTTGACGAACAGATTCGGGCGCCGGAAGTCCGCCGCTTCGGCGATGGCCTCGCCGAACTCGATGAGCTCCCGCTTGGCCGTCCGCCAGGTGAAGTAGCTGTAGGACTGCGTGAAGCCGAGTTTGGCCAACCCGTACTGGCGCGCCGGCGGCGTGAAGGCCTCGGAGAGGAACAGGACGTCGGGATCGATCGACTTCACCTGCGCGATCAGCCAGGCCCAGAAGTTCGGTGGCTTGGTGTGCGGGTTGTCGACCCGAAAGATCTTGACGCCGTGGTCCATCCAGTGCCGTACCACCCGCAGCACCTCGTCGTAGAGGCCGGCCGGGTCGTTGTCGAAGTTGAGCGGATAGATGTCCTGGTACTTCTTCGGCGGGTTCTCCGCGTAGGCGATGGTCCCGTCGGGCAGTTCGGTGAACCAGTTGCGGTGATCACGCGCCCACGGGTGGTCGGGCGCGCACTGCAGCGCCAAGTCCAGCGCCACCTCCATGCCCAGGTCGCGCGTCGCGGCGACGAACGCGTCGAAATCCTCGATCGTCCCCAGGTCCGGGTGGACCGCGTCGTGGCCGCCCTCGTCGCTGCCGATCGCCCACGGCGACCCCACGTCGCCGGGTGCGGCGGTCGGATTGTTGTTGCGGCCCTTGCGGTGCACCTTGCCGATGGGGTGGATCGGCGGCAGGTAGACCACGTCGAAGCCCATCGCCGCGATGCGGGGCAGCGCCGCGGTCGCGGTGGCGAAGGTGCCGTGCACGGGGTTGCCGTCGGCGTCCCAGCCGCCGGTGGACCGCGGAAAGAACTCGTACCACGAGCCGAACCGCGCGAGGGGCCGGTCCACCCAGACGCCGTACTGCTCACCGCGGGTGAGCAGATCGCGCAGGGGGAAGCTCGCCAGGATCTGCTCGACCTCGGGCGACAACGCCAACGCCGAACGCGTCGCGGGATCGCCTGGGGTACGCAGCGCCTCGGCGGCCGCCAGCACCGGGTCGCGCTGCGCGCGCGGCACGCCCGTGGCGGCGCGCTCGAACAGCGCGGCTCCGACCAGCAGGTCGTTGGACAGCTCCGACTCGCCCTGGCCGGCGTCCAGTTTGGCGTGCAATCCGTGCCGCCAGGACTCGATCGGGTCGCCCCACCCGTCCACCCGGAACGTCCACAGCCCGACGCGGTCGGGCGAGAACTGCCCGTTGAAGACGTACGGCTCGGCGCCCAGGGTCATGGGCAGCAGCAGCGGCTTGACCCGCTGCTGTTCGGCCTTGCCGTCGAGCTCGGCGATCGGCTTCGTCGGCGCCTGAACCGCTTTGACGCGACGGGTCTCGGCTACCTGGGGGTAGGCAGGCCCCAGGTAGCGCACCACCAGCGTTGCGGCGACGGCCTCGTGGCCCTCGCGCCACACCGCGGCGCTGACCGGGACGACCTCGCCGACCACCGCCTTGGCGGGATAGCCGCCGCACGACACGACGGGCTGGACATTATCGATCTCGACACGACCGGGCACCACCACTCCGTTCCGATTGTGTGCGGCCCGCGGCGCGCTCCGCGCGGTTGCCGCTCGTCGGGAAACTTCCTGTCGTGGGGAACTTTCTCTCTGGGGAAGCAACTTTGCAGCCCCACTCACTACTCACTACCCACCCTAGGGTCCGGTCACACGCGCGACCGGAAAGCGGGGCAAAAGCCCCGTCCGCGGCCGTCGTGCGTGGGCAGCGATCGTCAGTAAGGTAGGGATGCGTGAAAGCACTCCGCCGGTTCACCGTCCGTGCTCACCTCCCCGAGCGTCTGACCGCGCTGGATCAGCTGTCGACCAACCTGCGCTGGTCCTGGGACAGGCCGACCCAAGACCTGTTCGCCACCATCGACCCGCAGCTGTGGCAGCGCTGCGGTTGCGACCCGGTGGCGTTGCTGGGAGCGGTCAACCCGGCCCGCCTCGACGACCTGGCGCTCGACGAGGCGTTCCTCGGCCGACTCGACTCGCTGGCCGCCGACCTCGACGACTACCTGAGCCGGCCGCTGTGGTACCAGCAGCAGCAGGAAAACGGCCAGCCGATGCCGACCGCGATCGCCTACTTCTCGATGGAGTTCGGCGTCGCCGAGGTGCTGCCGAACTACTCGGGCGGCCTGGGAATCCTGGCCGGCGACCACCTGAAGTCCGCCTCGGACCTGGGAGTCCCGCTGATCGCGGTGGGCCTGTATTACCGGTCCGGTTACTTCCGGCAGTCGCTGACCGGCGACGGCTGGCAGAACGAGACCTACCCGTCGCTGGATCCGCAGGGCCTGCCCTTGCGCCTGCTCACCGACGCCGCCGGGGAGCCCGCGCTGGTGGAGCTGACGCTGCCCGACGCCGCGCAATTGCGCGCCCGGATCTGGATCGCCCAGGTGGGCAGGGTGCCGTTGCTGCTGCTCGACTCCGACGTCCCGGAAAACGAGCACGACCTGCGCGGCGTCACCGACCGCCTGTACGGCGGCGACCAGGAGCACCGGCTGCGCCAGGAGATCCTGGCCGGCGTCGGCGGGGTCCGCGCGATTCGGGCGTTCACCGCCATCGAGGGCCGGCCCGCGCCCGAGGTGTTCCACATGAACGAGGGGCACGCCGGCTTCTTGGGCGCCGAGCGCATCCGCGAGTACATGACCGACGCGGGTCTGGACTTCGACACGGCGCTGACGGCGGTCCGCGCCGGCACGGTGTTCACCACCCATACCCCGGTGCCGGCCGGCATCGACCGGTTCCCCCTCGACATGGTGCGCCTCTATCTCGACGGGCGCCCCCAGGCGCGCGACGCCGCGGCCGGTGCCGGCGCCCGGGACGCGGCCGTCCCGTCGCTGCTGCCCGGGGTGCCCACCGAGCGCATCCTGGCGCTCGGCGCCGAGGACGACCCGACCAAGTTCAACATGGCGCACATGGGCCTGCGGCTCGCGCAGCGGGCCAACGGCGTCTCGTCGCTGCACGGGCGCGTCAGCCGGGAGATGTTCAACGAGCTGTGGCCGGGATTCGACGCCGACGAGGTGCCGATCGGGTCGATCACCAACGGCGTGCACGCGCGCACCTGGGCGGCGCCGCAATGGCTGCAGCTGGGCCAGGAGCTGGTCGGGTCGGACTCGTTCTCCGATCCCGGTGTCTGGCTGCGGCTCAAGCAGGTCGACGCCGGGCACCTGTGGTGGATCCGCTCGCAGCTGCGGTCGCTGCTGGTCGACGACGTCCGGCGGCGGCTGCGCCGCTCCTGGCTGGAGCGCGGCGCTTCGGACGCCGAATTGAGTTGGATCGCAACGGCTTTCGACCCGAACGTGTTGACCATCGGCTTTGCCCGCCGGGTGCCCACCTACAAGCGGCTGACGCTGATGCTGCGCGACCCCAACCGGCTCGAGCAGTTGCTGCTCGACGAGGAGCGGCCCATTCAGCTGATCGTCGCGGGGAAGTCGCACCCCGCCGACGACGGCGGCAAGGCGCTGATCCAGCAGGTGGTGCGCTTCGCCGACCGGCCGCAGGTGCGGCACCGCATCGCCTTCCTGCCCGACTACGACATGTCCATGGCGCGGCTGCTGTACTGGGGCTGCGACGTCTGGCTGAACAACCCGCTGCGGCCGCTGGAGGCCTGCGGCACGTCGGGAATGAAGAGCGCGCTCAACGGCGGCCTGAACCTGTCGATCCGCAACGGCTGGTGGGACGAATGGTACGACGGCGAAAACGGTTGGGAGATACCGTCCGCCGACGGCGTGGCCGACGAGGCCCGGCGTGACGACCTGGAGTCCAGCGCCCTCTACGGCCTGCTGGAGCAGGCCGTGGCGCCGAAGTTCTACGAGCGTGACGAGCACGGGGTGCCGCCGCGGTGGATCGAGATGGTGCGCCACACCGTGCAAACCCTGGGCCCCAAGGTGCTGGCGTCGCGGATGGTGCGTGACTACGTCGAGCGGTACTACCTGCCGGCGGCGCAGTCGCTGCGCGCGACGATCGCGCCCGCCGAAGACGACGCGGGTAGCGGCGAATTCGGCGCCGCGCGGGAGGTGGCCGCCTACCGCCGCCGGGCCGAGGAGGCGTGGCCCAAGATCGTCGTGTCCGACGTCGACAGCACCGGCCTGCCGGACAGCCCGGTGCTGGGCTCCAAGCTGACGCTGACCGCCACCGTGGCGCTGGCCGGGCTGGCCCCCGACGAGGTCACCGTGCAGGCCGTGGTGGGCCGGGTGGACGGCAGCGACGCGCTGCTCAACCCGGTCACCGTGGAGATGTCCTACACCGGCACCGCCGAGGGCGGCAACCAGGTGTTCTCCACCACGACGCCGTTGCCGCTCGCGGGGGCGGTCGGGTACACGGTGCGGGTGCTGCCGCGCCACCCGATGCTCGCCGCGAGCAACGAGCTCGGCCTGGTCACGCTGGCGCGCTAGCCGAAACCCTCAGGCGGACAAGCCTTCCGACGCGGCGCGCAGCCGTTGCAGCGCGGCCCGGACCTGCTCCGGGTTGGTCGTCTGCCAGAACGGCGGCAGGGACGCGCGCAGGTACTCCCCGTAGCGGGCGGTCACCATCCGGGAATCCAGCACGGCGACCACCCCGCGGTCGGTGACGCGGCGCAGCAGGCGTCCGGACCCCTGCGCCAGCAGCAGCGCGGCGTGGCTCGCCGCGACCGCCATGAAACCGTTGCCACCGCGTGCCGCGACCGCCCGCTGCCGCGCGCCCAGCAGCGGGTCGTCGGGGCGCGGGAACGGAATCCGGTCGATCACCACCAGCGACAACGAGGGGCCCGGGACGTCCACGCCCTGCCACAGCGACAGGGTGCCGAACAGCGAGGTCTGGGGGTCGGCGCTGAACTGCTCGACGAGCGCCGACGTGCTGTCGTCGCCCTGGCACAACACCGGCGTGGCCAGCCGCGCGCGCATGGCTTCCGCGGCCGCGCGGGCGGCCCGCATCGACGAGAACAGGCCCAGGGTGCGCCCGTCGGCGGCCGCGACGAGTTCGGCGATTTCGGCGAGCTGCTCGGCCGAGCCGGTGCCGTCGCGGCCCGGCGGCGGCAGGTGCGCGGCCACGTAAAGGATGCCTGCCTTGGCGTGCTCGAAGGGGGAGCCGACGTCGAGGCCGCGCCACGGGACCTCGACGTCGGCCCCGGTCAGGCCCCAGGCGCCCGCCATCGCGTCGAACGACCCACCGATCGTCAGTGTCGCCGAGGTCAGCACCGTGGTGGACCGCCCGAACACCCGCTCGCGCAGCAGGCCGGCGACCGACAGCGGCGCCACCCGCAGCACCGGGCGGGACGCACCCCGGTTGTCCTCGTGGTCCAGCCAAACCACGTCGGTGCGGTCGGCGATGGCCGGCCCGAACGACGCCAGCACGCGCGCCGCGGTGTCCGAGATCTCGCTCAGAGCCGCGGCCGCTTCGGAGCGTGCGGAGGCGGCCCCGGCGTCGCCGGCGGCGGTGTCGATCGCGGAACGGGCCGCGCTCGCCGCGTCGCGCAGCGACGTCAGGTACGTCGCCAGCTCGTCGCCCAGGTAGTCGATCCGCCCGGGGGCGGCGTCGTGGATCGCCGCGGCGAAGGTGGCCGTTGAGGCTTCCAGCCGCGACAGCAGTTCGGGATCCACCAGCCGGCCCAGGCGCCGGGCCGCGACCCCGAGCGTCGCGGGCGTCAGTTCGGCGGTCGCCACCGAGGTGACCCGGTCCACCAGCTCGTGCGCTTCGTCGACCACCAGCAGCGCGTGCTCGGGGAGCACGGCCGACTCGCTGACCGCGTCGATGGCCAACAACGCGTGGTTGGTCACGACGACGTCCGCGCGCCCGGCCTCGGCCCTGGCCCGCTCCGAGAAGCATTCCGTGCCGAACGGGCAGCGCGCCACGCCGACGCATTCCCGCGCGGACACGCTGACCTGCGACCAGGACCGGTCGGGGACGCCCGGCTTCAGGTCGTCGCGGTCACCCGATTCGGTGTTGGCCGCCCAGGCGGTGAGTCGTTGCACGTCGCGGCCCAGCGCCGTGGCCGCCATGGGGTCGAACAGCTCCTCTTGTGGGCGGCCGCCGTCCGCCGGGTCATCACCGCCGCCGTTGTGAATCTTGTTCAAGCACAGGTAGTTTCGTCGCCCCTTGAGCAGGGCGAACGTCGGTCTGCGCGGCAACGCGCCGGCGAGCGCTTCGACGAGCCGCGGCAGGTCGCGGTCGACGAGCTGGCGCTGCAGCGCGATCGTGGCCGTCGACACCACCACGGGGCATTCGTCGTCGAGGGCGCGGGCGACGGCGGGCACCAGGTAGGCCAACGACTTGCCGGTGCCGGTGCCGGCCTGCACCACCAGGTGCTCGCCGGTGTCGAACGCGCGGGCCACCGCGGCGGCCATCTGCTGCTGCCCGCCGCGCTCGCTGCCGCCCAGCGCGGCCACGGCGGCGGCCAGCAACTCGGGCACGGACACGTCGGACGTGGCTTACCCCTTCGCTGCTTGTCAGGCGGTGGCTAGGGCCGGCCGGCCGGGATCTGGGTCGTGGGGATCGCGGGCTCGCCGTGGGAGAGGTTCAGGCCCTCCCACGGCAGGCTGCGCAGCCCGCAAGCTACCAGCTCGCGCGCGGCGGCCAGGTCCGGTTCGGCCACCCGCTGTCCGTCGCGCACCAGGGGCACGGTCAGCACCCGGGACGCGCCGGTGACCTCGGGCCGGCGCCCGGCCGGGTGCACCAGCTCCTCGAGGATGGTGCCGGAGTCGCGGGACAGGCGCAGCGCCTCTTTGCGCCCGCCGTGAGATTCCTTGTGGCTGCTGCGCTTTTGCACCGGCAACCCGTCGACCTCGACCAGCTTGTAGACCATGTTCGCCGTGGGCGCGCCCGAACCGGTCACCAGCGACGTGCCCACGCCGTAACTGTCGACGGGCTCCGCCCCCAACGCGGCGATGGAGAATTCGTCGAGGTCCCCGGAGACCACGATGCGGGTCTGCCCGGCGCCCAGCCCGTCGAGCTGCTCGCGCACCTGGCGGGCCAGCACCCCGAGCTCCCCGGAGTCGATGCGCACCGCCCCCAGCGCCGGGCCCGCGGCCGCGACGGCGTTGGCCACCCCGGTGGTCACGTCGTAGGTGTCCACCAGCAGCGTGGTGCCCGCGCCGAGGGCGTCGACCTGCGCCCGGAACGCGGCGAGTTCGGACGCCTCGGTGGAGTCGTGCGCGGTCGCGTGCAGCATCGTGAACGCGTGCGCGGAGGTGCCCTCGGTGGGTATGCCGTAGCGCCGCTGGGCTTGCAGGTTCGACGTCGCGGCGAAGCCGGCGAGGTAGGCGGCGCGGGCGGCCGCGACGGCCGCCTGCTCGTGCGTCCGCCGCGAGCCCATGTCCATGACGGGGCGTTCGCGGGCCGCGCTGACCATGCGCGCCGCGGCGGAGGCGACCGCCGTGTCGTGGTTGAAGATCGACAGCGCCAGGGTCTCCAGCACCACGCATTCGGCGAACGTCCCGGTCACCGACAGCACGGGGGAGTTGGGGAAGTACAACTCGCCTTCGGCGTACCCGTCGATGTCGCCGGTGAAGCGGAACTCGCGCAGGTAGGCCAGGGTGTCCGGGTCCAGGAACCGGCTCAGCGATTCGCACGCCGCGTCGTCGAAGGTGAAGTGCGGTAACGCTTCGAGCAGTCGCCCGGTGCCGGCGACCACCCCGTAACGGCGGCCGGCGGGTAGCCGTCGCGCGAACAATTCGAAGGTGGTGCGGCGCGTGGCGGTGCCGTCTTTGCGCGCCGCCGCCAGCATCGTCAGCTCGTATCGGTCCGTCAGCAGCCCGGTGACGACGGAGTCAGTCATTCCCTAACGGTATCGGCCGCGCTCGGCGGCTCGGTAACGTTGTCCACCGCTCGGTATCGTGTAGCCCATGGTTGCTGCGTCAGCGCCCACCGAGCCCAAGTCGAAGCCGGGCAGTCAACAGGAGTCGGCTCCGGCGGACGTCACGGCCAGTCCCTGGGTGACGATCGTCTGGGACGACCCGGTCAACCTGATGACCTACGTGACGTATGTCTTCCAGAAGTTGTTCGGCTACAGCGAGCCGCACGCCACCAAGCTGATGTTGCAGGTGCACAACGAGGGCAAGGCGGTGGTGTCCGCCGGTAGCCGGGAGTCCATGGAAGTCGACGTGTCCAAGCTGCATGCCGCCGGATTGTGGGCGACGATGCAGCAGGACCGCTGAGCTGCTGTGCGCAAATGGAAGCGCGTCGACACCGCCACCGGCTCGCAGTTCCGGTCGGCGCTGGCGTCGCACGAGGCCGCCCTGCTCAAGAACCTCGCCACCGCGATGATCGGCCTGCTCGACGAGCGTGAATCCTCAGCTCCCGCAGACGAACTCGAGGAGATCACCGGCATCAAGACCGGCAACGCCGAGCCGCCGAAGGACCCGACGCTGCGTCGCCTGTTGCCGGACTTCTTCCATCCCGACGAGTCCGACCCGTCGGGGCCGGAGGCCGCCCAGAGCCTCAACGCGGCACTGCGCAGCCTGCACGAGCCCGAGATCGTCAACGCCAAACGCGGTGCGGCGCAACGCTTGTTGGACACCGTCCCGCCCGAGGGCGGCCGGTTCCAGCTGACCGAGGACGACGCGAACGCCTGGGTGGGGGCCGTCAACGACATTCGGCTCACCCTGGGAGTCATGCTCGACGTCGGGCCCGACGGCCCGGAACGCCTGCCACCCGACCACCCGCTGGCAGTGCACTTCGACGTCTACCAATGGCTGACCGTCTTGCAGGAGTACCTGGTGCTGGTCCTCATGGGGTCGCGATGACGTCGGCCTGCGGATGAACGCCATCACCGACGTGGGCGGCATTCGCGTCGGCCACCATCACCGGCTCGACCCCGACGCCGCGTTGGGCGCGGGCTGGGCCTGCGGGGTGACCGTCGTGCTGACCCCGCCGGGGACCGTCGGTGCGGTCGATTGCCGCGGCGGCGCCCCCGGCACCCGCGAGACCGATCTGCTCGATCCCGCCAACACCGTGCGATACGTCGACGCGGTGCTGCTGGCCGGCGGCAGCGCCTACGGCCTGGCGGCCGCCGACGG